>JAHBXU010000312.1 GCA_019636315.1 Planctomycetaceae bacterium
GACGGGAACTTTAGTTCCCCTGTTCGTGGTGAGCCTGATGACCCGCGTGTTTGGAGTGCGTCGGTCCTTCGCAGACGGATTGCGGATCTGGCGATTCGCCCTATTTGCGGCGTTCGCCATGACGGGGCCGTATCTGGCGCTGGCCTTCCTGCTGGGTCCGGAGTTTCCATCGATTCTCGGCAGTCTGATCGGACTGGCGATCGTCGTGACCGCGGCAAGGCAAGGATGGTTCCTTCCACGGGACGAGCCCGCATGGGAATTTCCGGATCGATCGGAGTGGCGTTCCGAATGGTCTGGTGTGATGGAGATTTCGCTCGACGACGGCACGTCGCCGCCAATGGGATTACTCAGGGCCTGGAGCCCCTATTTGATCGTCGCCGCGCTATTGGTGGTGACGCGTGTTGATGAATGGGGGATTAAGGCGTTGCTCCGTGCGCCGGCCGTCACGATTCCGTTTCACAACCTCCTGGGAACGAGGATTGGTAGTCCGGAACAGCCGCTCTATGCGCCGGGAACGATCTTCATAGTGGCATCACTGGCGACGTTTGGACTGCATCGTATGAACGTCGCGTCTTTCGCCCGGGCGTGGAGGCATTCGGTGCGGACCATGTTACGGGCTTCGATCGCACTAGTATTCACGGTGCCCATGGCGCAGGTGTTCATCAACACAGACGGTGGAGCGGCCGGATATGAAAAGATGCCGTTCGTTCTCGCGGACGTTGTGGCGGCCGCCGTGGGCGGCGCTTGGCCTTTGTGCGCGCCGTCCATCGGCGGGCTGGGAGCGTTTGTCGCCGGCAGCAATACGGTGAGCAATATGACGTTTTCGCTGTTCCAGTTCTCCGTCGGAGAGCGCATTGGCGTCGATCCCGGCTGGGTGGTCGCCCTGCAAGCGGTGGGGGGAGCGGCTGGGAACACAATTTGCGTACATAACGTGGTGGCGGCTTCGGCCGTCGTGGGACTCTCCGGACAGGAAGGTGCAGTGATTCGGAGAACACTGCCGGTTTTTGTCTATTATGTCTGGTTGTCCGGGTGTCTCGGGTATGCACTTCTGTGGAGCGGCAAGGCAGGCTGGATCAACGCCGGGTCCATCGGCGCTGGACTGCTGGTTGCCGCATTGATCGCGTATGCGTCATGGTCGCTCTCCAGAGATCGCGCGCAATCTGGAGCAGCGTTTTCTGAAAAAGGCCCGAGACCATGATTCTGGAAGGCATTGTGACCACACGGAATGGCGACGGCGGCACAAATGTGGCGCCCATGGGGCCGCTCGTCGACGACGCCCTCCGGACGCTCGTGTTGCGGCCCTATCGCACGTCGACAACGTATCAGAATCTGAAACAGTCCGGGTGCGGCGTGTTTCATGTGACGGACGATGTGTTGATGCTCGCTCGGGCCGCGATCGGACGATTGGATCCCCAGCCGGAGATGTTTCCCGCCAAGCGCGTCACCGGCTCAGTGCTGCGGTCGGCCTGCCGTTGGTATGAATTCGAAGTCGTCTCGCTGGACGACCAGCAGGAACGGACGCGAATTGAAGCCCGCGTGGTGCACGCGGAATGGCTGCGGGATTTCTTTGGTTTCAATCGTGCCAAACACGCAGTTCTGGAAGCAGCCATCCTGGCGACGCGCGTGCATCTTCTCTCGCGCGAAGAGATCCTCGCGGAGTTCGCGAGGCTCTCGTCGCCCGTGGAAAAAACGTGCGGCCCCCACGAGGAACAGGCGTTTCAGCTTTTGTGGGATTACGTGGCGGCCTTCCCCTATGCGTCACTGGCACCCACGGCTCCGTCGCCGAGTCTGCCGAGTCTGCCGCGTCCGACACCCCGACCCGCGATGCGCCGCATCGATGGCTGACACGACGATCGCCAATCGGCCGGTGAACCGCCTCGGCGGGCCGTGCGTGCAGAGTTGTGCTGCGTGGTTTAATATCAAGCGGTTATGAACCGCTCGGTCTCCGTCACCACAGGCGCCCGGCTCCATTTCGGACCGCTCTCGTACCGGCCTGCCGAAGGTCGACACTTCGGCGGCGTCGGACTGATGATCGCCGAACCGGGCTTCGAACTTGCGATCACCGAATCTGCCGACGATGAGGTGATCGGCGAGTCATTGACCGCCGATCGCATCCGCGCGTTCGTTCAGGCCGTGCGAACGCACGTTCCAGATGCCAATCCGAGACCAGTGACCATCCGTGTCGTCCAAGCAATTCCCTCGCACGCCGGCCTGGGGTCCGGAACACAACTGGGGCTCGCCGTCGCACGGAGTCTTGCCGAATTGGCTGGCGAGGGTGATGCGCCGATCGGCGTTCTGGCGGAGCGGGTCGGACGCGGACGCCGCTCAGCCGTCGGGGTTTATGGATTCGCCGCAGGGGGATTGATTGTCGATGCCGGAAAGCATGGAGGGGATGCGATCGGAGCGCTGGCGTGCCGGCTGGCATTGCCGCGCGACTGGCGCATCCTGTTGCTGACGCCGGGGAAAGGCCGTCCGGGGCTGTCTGGTCGGCGCGAAGAGCAGGCGTTTGAGCACCTGGGATCGACGCCCGCGGCACTGACGGATCGCCTGTGCCGCGTCATTCTCACCGAGCTGTTGCCCGCCGCGCACGCGGCGGATTTTGAAACCTTTTGTGACGCGGTTTTTGACTACGGTCGCCGCATTGGGGAGTTCTTCCGGCCGGTTCAGGGCGGCACGTTCGGTGAACCGATAACGGACGAACTGGTGGCAAGGCTCCGAGAGCAGGGAATCCGCGGGGTGGGGCAAACGTCATGGGGGCCGACTCTGTTTGCCTTTGCGCCGTCGTCAGAGGAAGCGAACGTCGCGGTGGAACGCATTCAGCATGTCTGCTCGGTGAGCGGGGAGACACTGGAAATCCGCGTGGTTGCCCCGCTCAACTCAGGCGCGTGTGTCACCGTACATTCATGAACTCCCAATTGCCGTTGACGCGGCGATTTGCTGACGGCGGGACCGGCTGAACATCCGGAATCCTGAGCGTCATCTGGCGTCTTCCCCTCTCAACTTCTTCAACTCATGAAACGAACGGCACTTTCGGAAACATTCACCTCCGTCGCCATGTCGAATAGAATAAATGCGTGTTGTGACGACGCGCCTTGACGCCACGGCCGATCGGGGTCAGTGGCCGGTCTGCGATGGTGCTGCAACGCATCAACGATAGAGTTGACGTGGTCGGAACGGGGCCATCGAATTCCTCGTGCGGGCCCGTCCGGCAGGAACACACACGGGCAAATGGGCAGGTGAGCGACTTTTGAATCTGAAAGTCCCTTGGCTTTAAATGAACTCGCGAAAGAGGCCGGCTCGATGTCGACGGCAACCCAATCGCCCACGCCCGATTCCCCTCGATATCTCGATTACGACGAGTTTATCGACTTTCAGGTCCAGAAGACGCGCGCCGGGATCAAGACGAATGACCTGCTGACGTCTTTGATTGGGGCCGCGGCAGTGCTGTTGGCCTACGTGCTGGTCTTCGCCGTGTTCGATCACTGGGTGATCGAAGGGGGATTCAGTCGCGGTTTGAGGATCGGGTTACTGGGATTGCTGCTGGTTGGTCTCGGTGCATGGTTCACGTGGAAGCTGGCGATCCCTTACTTCCGCCGCATCAGCGCGCTCTATGCGGCACGTGAGATCGAATTGGCCGAGCCGGCGTTTCGGAGCACATTGCTGACACTGGTCGATCTCAAGAAGGCGGGACGCACGGTCGCCCCGGAAATTCGTGCCGTGTTGGAGCGACGCGTGGGTCTCGGCCTGACGCACATGAACGTTGAGCAAGCCGTTGATCGCCGATTGCTGATGCGGTTGTCGTATGTGCTGCTTGCTCTGGTGGTGGCGACCTGTTTGTACGCCGTTCTGTCTCCGAAAAAACTGTCAAACTCACTCTGGCGGTCACTGCTGCCGACAGCGTCGGTCGCCGTCGACACGCGGACGCGAATCGATCGCGTGCAACCGGGCGATACGGACGTTCTGGCCCGGGCGCAGTTGCCCGTCACGGTCGAACTCTCGGGAGTAATGCCGCCGGAAGTCACGTTGCACTATTCCACCGCCGACCGCCAACTGGTCGACGAGCCGATCACGCTGCGCGAGACGGAGGACGGCGTACGCCAGTATCGCGGAGTCATCACCGGGGAAAACGGACGCGGCATTCTGCAGAATCTGACGTACTACATCGTGGCGGGCGACGCCCGCAGCGACACCTTCCGCATCACGGTGTCGCAGCCGCCGTCGGCCACCGTGGATGAGGTGGCGTACGAGTATCCGCGATACATGGGACTGCGCGACCGTGTCCAGATCGGCGGGGCGATCGACGCCTGGGAAGGGACCTGGGTGACCATCCGGGCCACCGCCAACATGCCGGTGAAGTCGGCCATGGTGCTGTTCTCCGACAGCGACGATCTCACGCAAAAGGCCGAGGAATTACCGGTCCAGATCGAGAGCGGCACGCTGTTGTCAGCCCGGTGGCAACTGCGGATTCGCCCTGACGGAACTTATCCCAATTTTTATCGCATCCAGTGCCGCAACGACGCCGGTCAGACGGATCCATCCCCGGCGCTGCATCCCATCAAGATCGTCCCGGACCGTCCGCCGCAGATTCAGTTAGCGCAGCCGACCAGTGATCTGGAGCGTCCCGCCAACGCTGTGGTGCCGTTGCTCTTCGCGGCCGAAGATCCCGATTTCCTCCTGCGTTCAATCACGTTGCGGCTCGAACGAAACGGCGAATCGCTGCCGCAATCGCCCCGATTGTACGAAGGGCCGCCGCTCCGAAAATCGGTGACCGGGACGCACGATTTCGACCTGCGGCCACTCAACCTCCAACCGGGCGACAAGCTGACGTACTGGCTGGAAGCGCGCGATAATATGGAGCCGTTTGCGGACCGGTCAGGGAACCGGTCCAACACGCCGCGGCTCAATATCATGATCACGGAGTCCGTCTCGGCTCAGGAGGTTCAGGAACAACTGGCGGAGGACAAAGCGCAGGTTCAGGAGCGTCTGGAGGAATCACAACAAAGCGCCGAAAGAGGCGCGAGCTCCGAGCCGACACCAGCGGAAAACGACGATGCCGCCGATGTCCCCCCGCCCGAACTGAATCGGGATCCTCCAGCCGCTGAACAACAGACCGATGAACCCGCGTCGGCTGAAGAAACTCAGGACAACAGTGCAGGGCAGGGGGACGCTGAGTCCCAACCTCAACCTGGCGGCAAATCGTCCCGCTCGACCGGGCAGCCCCAGGAAGGAGCACAAGATCAGCCAGGCGAAGGATCGACCACGTCCGAGCAGGGGCAGGAAAAGGGTGAATCGAGAAACGGCGGGCAACGCGGCGACAAGGACGTCCCGTTCGATGATCTGCTCAAACGCCTGATGCAGCGCGAACAGCAGCAGTCGCCGGCTGGAAATGAATCCGATCAAGCACAAGAACCACAGCAGCAGCGGCAACCGGGACAGCGGGAACCGTCGAATCCGGCCGGGCAGAATCCCCCGACGGCAGACGGTGCGCCCTCCGGGAAGGAAGAGAACAAAGACAAGCAATCGGGCGAACGGAAGGACGGCGCCGAGAACGGTCAATCGTCGTCGGCAGGTGATCCGTCCAAGGGTGGGTCCGAACGCGATCAGGGCCAGGGGGCCGGTTCGGGAGAATCGTCAACCGGATCGAACGAT
>JAHBXU010000313.1 GCA_019636315.1 Planctomycetaceae bacterium
ATTGAAGTCTGGGATGCTTCGACGGGCAAGCGGTTGAGCGAAGCGACGGCTCAACATCAGCTCGATAGCGACCGACTGGGAGCCACGATGAGTCCCGACGGCCGAACCGTTGCGCTTTGGGTTCCGGCTGATTGGAGCGTGGCACCAATCCTGGGATCTCCCAGCGGCGACGTTGCAGCACGGCTGGGATCGAAGTCGGCACTCGACCACAAAGTGCTGCTCGTCGATGCGCAGACGGGAGAGTCCCGCAAGGTGCTTGAAGGTCATTCAAACTTAATCAATGGATGCGCCTTTAACCCTCAATCGACGCGGCTGGTGAGCGTCGGCGCCGACGGTAAGGCCATTCTGTGGAATGCGCATTCGGGCGGGATGATCCGGAGCCTCCAGGAGACCGGTGAGCAAATCCACGCCGCGGCATTCGCTCCGGATGGTCAAACCGTTGCCACTGCGGGCACCGACCTGGCGATTTCCCTGTGGAATGTTGAGACAGGAACGCTGCTCCGCAAATTGGGCGGACATACGTCCCATGTCAAATTCATCGCCTTTGCGCCGGACGGCGAATCCTTGGCAGCGGCCGATCTGAACAACGTGATTCGGATTTCCAGTTTGCGGACGTCGCCCGTCAGGACGTTGCGCGACGATGCGAACGCTACGGACCTGGCCTGGATGAAGGATGACGGCTCGGTGATTTATGCGGACGTCTCCGGTACGCTTCGCCGCCAGAGCGTCAACGCCGCAGATCGCTCTGGTCAAGCGCTAGGAAATGCGCTGACAGTGATCGTCAGCGACGATGGACAATTGATCGCCGCGATCGACAAAGACGGGCGGCTGATGCTGGGCCATGCGCGCGAAACGATTGAACTTGAGCCAGTTGCAGGAATTCCCGAACTCAGCAACGATTGCGCGGCGTCACTCGCCTTCAGTCACGACGGAACGCAATTGGCATGCATTGAGGCGGAGAACCGGCAAGCCTTCATCCTGGATGTCGCGACGCGCCGATCGGCCGTTCACCTCCCGCCGTCCGATGCCAAATTGACGAGCGTCGCATGGCGCGACGATGGCCAACTCCTCGCAATTGGCAGCGAAGGTAAGCAGATTGCCTTATATCGTCCGCGATCAGGTAAGGTCGTCGAGAAGCTCGCTACGCAGTTCCCGGTGCGGAACATCGCCTTCCGTCCTCAGAGCAGTCAGCTGGCCGCCATCGGCTCGGTGGATCGGTTCGTGGAGATTTGGGACACGTCGACTGGAAACTCGCGGTTGGTCATCCCGGGCTATCAGTCGCAGGCTGACGATCTCGTCTACACTCCCGACGGCAAACGGTTGATCACGGCCGGCCCGCGCAAGAGTGTGACGATCTGGGATGCTGACTCAGGCGACGAACTGCTCGTCCTCGACGACGCCCATGAATTGCCCTTTCATTTGGCGATCAACAGCAACAACCGCATGCTTGCCGCGGCGGTGGGATTGCCTCCGCATGGCAAAATCGTGACCTGGGACGGCTCGGCGGAATCGTCGCCAGCAAGGCCACAATGACGCGGGTCTGCGTCAAAACCTCGTCCGGCGCAGGAGGTCGCATGATAAGCAACCAATGTGGCGCAGTAGATGACCACGGGAGCCGGTGCCTGGACCATTCAACGGTGATTGGCTTCTGTGATCGGCATCGTCCGCGAAGAGAGACTGACTCGTCGTCGGCGCTCAGCCGCCGACAGATCGGGGCAGTTCTTCTCCCAGGGGTGTGCTTTCTGATTTCCCTCTGGCTTCCCGCGATTCACCTCCGTCTGGCTTGGAAATGGCCTGTCGTTTCGGACGACTCAGTCTTGTCAGTTCCGGGATACGCTGCGGCGGCGAGCCTGGCAGCCCATCTTCCCGCGTGGTGGGCCAATTTTGCGTTCCTTGCTGGTCTGATCGGTCTCGTCAAGCATCGCGGTCAGCTCGCCTTTCGGTGCGGCATCGTTGCCACGGCATTGGCGGTCAGCCTTCCGTTCCAGATGCTCGACGCACTGGATCTGTGGCTCGAAGGGCTGCAGGAGTTTCCGTTTGGAAGCGGCTATTTTCTCTGGGTTCTGAGTATGGTGCTACTCAGTGCAACAGCGCGATGGTCCGGCGAAGTACTTCGTGGGGCTGCCCGACGCTGACAGCATCGTTCTGATTGCTGCAGATGAGCGCCATCCGCCGGAGTTCTTGGTCATTCGGCCGCTTTACTCTGACCATCCTGTGCGAACCAGCGGCGCGGTATGAACGCGGTTCCAAAGATGATCGGATTGCTGCCTCAGGTGCGATTCCAGAGGCGCGATTTGTCCCTAGACGACGCTGGTCAACACTGTGCAATGAACGAACAGAGAGAGGGATAAGCAGACTGCTGAGGCACAAACCGAGCGAATCAGCTCTCGCCGGATGACTTTCCCATCGGTCTCCATCCTTGGATTTCCTTGTGGGGAGGATCGCAACCCTTTGCATCGAGACGCATGGCGCCAAATCCGAGCCGCTTGACGGTGCCGTCTCCGCCGAGGCAGAACTCTGAACTTTTGTCGGTCTTGGCTGTGCTCATGCGTTGTCTCCTGATTGATCGATGTTTTCTAACTGAGGCTTTCCTTCCGCCTCCTGTCGCGATCTCCGCGCCTGAAGGAACGAGTTGACACACATCCCCACGAACACCACGCACACGACGATCATGAACTCACCGGCGAGTGCTGATTTTGTAAACGGGTCGAAAGCTCCGGTGTTGGCGATCTGACGCGCGATGGGCATGAACCCGCCGAGCGCACCGAGCAGCCCGACCATAGCCGCCATGTGCATCGTGTGTTTACGGAACCTGCCATCAAATGAGAGAGCGCCACAGAGAATCAGCACGATCCCAAAGAATGCGGGAATCAACGCCGTTGGACTGACCGTGTCCTTTCCGGGTGCTGGCTCTCCCGTCATGTAACTTGTGATTCCGATGAGAATCAGCAGCGTGCCACAAATCAGTGTCATCCAAGTCATGATCAGTTCCTTCCGTATGAATGTGAAATCGTAAATACGGTCAGCCAGGAACACCCAATTGATCCGACAGGAGACGTTACGGCATCTGTTTGTCCCAACCACTGGCGGCCGTGATGACGATCATGGTCAATCTTCTATTCTGGAACGATGTTCTTGTTGAAGCGGAACAGGTTTCTCGGGTCCCACTGGGCTTTCACGGCCCGGAGGCGAGTCAGTTTCTCGACCGACCCCCACAGACCCCGGCGCCAGGCTTCCCCTTGGTCGTCCGTCAGGTTGGAATAGCCGTTGGTGCGCAGAGGCAGAGCCTTCGCCGTCTCATCGAGCCATGCCTGAAACGTCTCATCCTGCTCCGGGATATCCCACTGGCTGATTCCTTTCCAGAAGACACCGGCTCCCTCCCGGGAGAAGGCCACGGAGTCTTCGGCAAAGTCCTCGCTGATGGCCCCTCCCAGGAACCAGAGACTGAGAACGGCACTCGGACCGGGAGCCTTTAGAATCGCATCTCGGACCACCGTAATGGTCGGTAGTGACAGCGCCGACAGGTAGCCTCCACGGCTGTAGCAGCGACGACCGTAAATCGCTCCGGCGGCGAACATACTGTTCGCTTTGATCCAGGGGGTCGGCTGAATCATCGTGACGAGCGGTTGGCCCAAACCGGTCAGATGAGCCACGACCGGTCCTGCCGTCTCCAGTTGCCCGCTGTAGACGGCGACCAAGACCAGCACCGGCTGGCCGATCATTTCCAGCGGCACGGATGGAAGCGGGGGGCAGCGGAGTAAGGCGCAGATCAGCCCCAGTTCACGCGGTGCAGTTGGCATCCATTCAGCGAGGGATTTCAGGACCTCTTGCGATTGTTCGAACGGGAAGAGAATCTTTCCGGCCATTACATCGTGATCGAGAGTGTGTGCCCGATAAACGAAGGTCGTCACGACGCCGAAGTTCCCACCGCCACCCCGCAAGGCCCAGAACAGATCGGGATTTTCAGTGACGCTCGCCGTGACGACGTTGCCGTCGAGTGTCACCATCGTGCAACTGATCAGATTATCGACCGTCGCCCCAAACCGACGCATTAAGGTGCCGATTCCGCCGCCAAGAGTGAGTCCCGCAATGCCCGTGGTGCCGTTGGTGCCAGAGGGAACGACCAGCCCATGAGCTTGTGCCGCCGCATCGAGTTCACCGAGCAGCACGCCCGCTCCGGCACGGACGACGCGCGTTTCTGGATCGATTTCGATCCCCTTGAACCCGATCATGTCGAGAACCAGGGCGCCGTCCGGCATTGCGGTTCCATCGAAACCGTGACCACCGCCTCGGACGGCTACGGGGAGATCATGGGCCGACGCATAGCGAAGTGCCACGGCGACATCCGCCTCGTCCACCGGGCGGGCAATCAGTGCGGGCGTCGCTTCGGCCTGCCGCATGTTGAAAATGAGACGCGCGGATTGATAGCCTTCGTCTCCTGGCCGGATCAGTTCACCGCGAAACGTCGAGGTTGGAAAATCATCGAAGCGGTGTGTTGCGATGGCTGACGTCATGGATGTGACCTCCGTGGTGATGGTGATCCGTGTGATGCGATGCCGTAGCCCCGCAGAAAAATGTCGGTCGTGGTCTTCATAATCCTTCGTTCGCACTGACACATCGCATCCCTTTTCGAAAACCTCAGCAAACTGCAACTCGCTCACTGATTGGAAATGATCCGACCGTCCTCCATGGCAATCACTCGGTCGGACATGTCAGCGATGCGTGTATCATGGGTTACCATCAGGATCGCGCAGCCCTGCTCACGAGCGAGTCGTACGAGGATGTCGATGATTTCGTGGCCGGTCTTACTGTCGAGTGCCGAAGTCGGCTCGTCGGCCAACACCAGCCGAGGATGACTCACGAGAGCACGGGCGATGGAGACCCGCTGCTTCTGCCCACCTGACATTTGGGCGGGATAAGCGAGTCGGCGGGGACTGAGGCCGACTTCATCCAGCGCCCGATCGGCACGCTGCTCCATGTCCGCGCGGGTCAACTCCGGGTGCAGTTGCAGGGCCATCTGCACGTTCTGACGTGCGGTCAGAAACTCCATCAGGTTGTGCATCTGGAAGATGAATCCGATATGCCGCCGCACCTCGACGAGTTCCTGGGCGGGACTGTCATGGAGCGTATGCCCCAAAACGTTCAGTTCGCCGGATTGAACTGTACGCAGCCCTCCAATCAATGTCAGGAGGGTGGTCTTGCCGCACCCGGATGGGCCGGTGAGAAGAACGATCTCTCCTGGCCAGATCTCCAGGTTGATACCAAACAGAACCTGCTTCGTTGCTCCCGCCTCCTCGTAAGAGAAATCCAGATCGCGAATGACGACCGCCGGACCGTTGTGGTCAAACAAGTGCCGGTCCCCGTTCCGTTCCGCACGAGCGCCGGCAGAGTGATCAGCGGAGGCATGTCGTTCCGCCAGGATGTTCGTGATGCGTGATTGTTCCATCAAAACCCTATTCCCTTAGAAGACGTCCGCTGGGTCCGCCTGTTTGAGTTTCTGCATCGCCAGGAGTCCGGAGAGGCTGCACATCACCACCGTCAAGCAGAAGATCAACACCCCGCGCTCCACAGTCATTGCCATCGGCAGGCGCGTCGCGTTCCTGGCCACGGTGTACAGTCCACCTGCAATCAAGGTTCCC
>JAHBXU010000314.1 GCA_019636315.1 Planctomycetaceae bacterium
TCATCCCCGGCAAGGTGCATCTGTTTGGACATGTTCGCGAAGGACTGACGACGCCGGAGCCGACCGACTGTCCCGGCGGAATCGACTTCACCCATCCCGATTTCGCCATGACGTTGCGGATGTTCTCCCGAACAAGTGGCGTGTCCTGGTTTTCCTGCTCGTACGACCGTGGGCGGACCTGGGAAGGCCCGTTCACGTTGCCGTCGATGGGCACACCCGGCATCGCGGCACGCACCAACTACATCGTCAATGGCAAACACGACTGCACGATCTTTGTGAACACGACCGACATGGAGTTGCCCGACGACCTTGGTGTTGGGCAACGTCCCTTGTGCGCACGGACGACCGACGGCGGCCGCACGTGGGACTTCGTCTCGTGGATCGGTCCGCCCGTCGGCGGCAACGCGATCATGCCGAGTGCCGCCCGTCTATCGGAGACGGACATGGTCTGCGTCCTGCGGCGGCGCGTTCGACCGCACGCCTGGCTCTCGGCGTTCGTTTCCAACGATAGCGGCCAGACATGGGGCTGCCTGCCGCACCCGGTCGAGAACACGGGAGTCGGCAATCCGGGAAGTTTGATTGTTCTTCAGGACGGCCGATTGTGTTTGACCTATGGGGTCCGGGCAGAGCCTTATCGCATGTGCGCCAAACTCTCCTCCGATGCCGGCCAGACGTGGACCGAGGAGATCGTTCTCCGCAACGACGGCGGCAATCGCGACATGGGGTATCCGCGCACGGTCCAACGCCCCGACGGCAGGGTGGTCACGGTGTACTACTTCTGGAATCACGCGACGGGACCGGAACGGTCCATTTCGGCAACCATCTGGCAGCCGCCCCACACGAAGTGAGCGAAGACGCCGAGGTGCGCTCACTGCAAGCCTGCTCGAATAATCAGAAGGCCGGCTGCTCCAATCGTCCCTCCCAAGCCGACGGCTCCGCCGTCGGACGACATGGGTTCGGCGCTCGAAACTCTTCTGTCTGCACGTTGAGGTTCGACTTATCCGCGCGCAGCAAACGATGGACTTCGCCGAGCATCCACTTGATTCAGAGCGGGAAACGAACACGGATCACGCGATGATCTGGTCAACAACCTGGCCATGAACATCGGTCAGGCGGAAGTCGCGGCCGGCATAGCGGTAAGTGAGCTGTGTGTGATCGAAGCCCAGCAGCCGCAGCATCGTGGCGTGCAGGTCGTGAATGTGGACTTTGTTCTCCACCGCGGCAAAGCCGAAGTCGTCCGTCGCACCAACGACCTGCCCCCCTTTCACGCCGCCGCCGGCCAGCCACATCGTGAAACCGTAGTGATTGTGATCGCGTCCGTTGATCTTGCCGGCGTTGGCGCCGGCCTGCGGGAGTTCCACGGTCGGGGTGCGGCCGAACTCGCCGCCCCAGATCACCAGAGTTTCGTCGAGCAAGCCGCGCTGCTTGAGATCCTTGAGCAACGCACCGATCGCCTGATCGCATTGCCCGGCGAGTCGACGGTGATTGACCTCCAGGTCATCGTGATTGTCCCACGGTTGTCCCTGCCCGTGCCAGAGCTGGACGTACCGCACGCCGCGCTCGATCAATCGGCGGGCGATGAGAATCTGCCGGGCCTGCGTGCCGTCGCCGTACATCTCGCGAATGTGTTGCGGCTCCTGCTCGATGTCAAAAGCGTCGGTGGCTTCCATCTGCATGCGGTACGCCAGTTCGAGAGCATGAATGCGCGCCTCGAGTGCCGCGTCCTGCTGCCGCTGCTCGGCATGCCGGCGGTTCATTTGCTGGACAAGATCAAGCTGGCGGCGCTGCTGTGATCGCGGCAAGTGATCATTGCGAATGTTGGCGACAAGCTGCTCGACCTCTTTATGCTGCGAGTCGATGTACGTCCCCTGATAGGCCCCCGGCAGAAACGCCGCCTGCCAGTTTTCGGCGTCCTTGATGGGATACCCGTTGGGGCACATGGCGACGAACCCCGGCAGGTTCTGATTCTCGGTGCCAAGACCATAGGTGATCCAGGATCCGACGCTGGGCCGCACCTGCGTCTGGTCGCCGCAGTTCATCAACATCAGAGAGGGTTCGTGATTCGGCACGTTGGCATGCATCGAGCGGACGACGCAGATGTCGTCGATCGATTCGGCCGTGCGGGCGAACAACTCGCTGACTTCGATGCCGCTCTCGCCATACTTCTGAAACTTGAACGGGGATGCGAGCGCAACGCCCGTCTTGCGCTCGGTGCGCAGATTCTCCATCGGCAGGTCCTGGCCCGCATGCGTCTGCAGCAGCGGCTTGGGATCGAACGTGTCCACGTGCGACGGCCCGCCGTTCATGAACAAATGGATGACGTGCTTGGCCTTCGCCGGGAAGTGCGGCAGGCGAGGCTGCATTGGATTGCGATACGCTTCTGCGTGGGCCTTCGCCATCAAGCCGTCGTCGGCCAGCAGAGACCCCAGCCCCAGCCCGGCCATTCCCAATCCGGACCGCGTCAGCATTTCCCGGCGCGTCTGCGGCCATACACAAGCGGGGTTGAGCGGCAACTGATGATGGGACGGAAGCATTCTCAATATCCTCTCCGGGTGAATCACGATTTCAGGACGGTTTCGTGCGTCGATTCCCGTGTGAGCGACGGCCCAGGATTCTGCGCGACAACGTCGCAAAAGGCAGTCGATCACTGCCTCATCCAAAGTCTCTCTCATTGTTCCTAACGAAATGAGACCCATCGGGCAAGATCTGGAGAATCCGCCTGCGCCACAGCCGATCCTGATCGGGTTTTGTGGAAGGAATCGGTGGGGGCTTTACGCCTCGTTCGTGCGGCTTTCTGGATGCCCCGTGTCACTGCATCAATTTGATTGGATTTGAGAAACTCGCTGCCACGAGTGTTACCTTCCGGTCCCACCGACACCTGGTCCGTGGCGGCAGGGAGCGTCTTCGACTGCAACTCACTGGTGGAGGGAACGCAGATCTTTCATTCGGACGCAGATGCTCGGAATGGATCACAGGGGCAGATACAGGACCTGATCCCTCCACGCATCCGGGGCAACATCCACCGATAAGAAAAGGATCTCATCAATCGCCTGTCCGATCGGCATTCGATCCGGAAGAATCAAGACCCCCGGCATCGATTGGCCGTTGCTCACACGTTGAAAAGCCGCCAGAGGCACAGTGGATACGTCGTGCGACAGGAGCACACATCCCTGGGTTGCCGCCCATTCGAGAATGTCCGGGTCCGGCGTTTGGGTCAGGCCGACGTCCTGCACACGAATGATTCTGAGCTCAGGATGTCGTCGCAACAGGCCGCGAACGATATCCCCATTGAAGTTTTCGTCACTGACCAGTCGGACCATGGACGACTTCCTCTGAGGCCCGTCGAGCCAGCAAGCGCGAGCGCAGATCCGCCAGGCCGCTTTGCCCGCCCTCAATCTGGCGGCGGAACGCCTCCGCCGCGGCCTCCCGCTCCCGGAGGTATTCACCGACCTCAGTTCGGTGTTGCAGATACCAGCTCAGCACTGCGTACACATCCGGCAATCGGAGGGTGTCGTAACTCTGGACGATTCCTTCGGGAGTTGCACCTGCGTCGAAGGCGTGGATGACGCGTTCGAGCAAAACACGCGAGTTCGCGACACGCAGGCCCCCATGCCCGTCATCGAACAGGGGAACGGGAACAGGTTCGACAAGCAGGTTCATACGTTGACACCCTGAATCGTCGTATGCGGGAAAGCAATTCGAACTCGGCGCCATCAGATCATTGAAACAACAGGTTCAATGGCGTCACGGGCCAGAGTGGGTGCAGAACGATTGCCGCACTCACAGAAATCAACCACAACAAGAGCACACCGAAATCCCTGACGTCATGTCGCGTCCATGAGAAGCTCAAGGCGATGCATGCCCCGAATAATAGCCACTTGGCGAGGAGCACGCCCATTAGAAACCAGATTAAGAACTTCTCTGTCCCGAATAGTGTCAGCATATCATGTGGAGGACAATAAGGAATCCGCACCAATTCGAAAAGCAGCCATTCGACGACCGTAAACACGATCGTGATGATCGCGAATCCATATCGGAGGCGCCTTGTCATGAAGGCCATTCTCTCTTCACAAACAGCGACGTCGGCAAACCTCAAAAGAGCCGGACACGCTGAACGAACCGGTCCTCTCTCGAATGCAATCCGCGCATGGTGCCCATTCACCGTGGTCCCGCGGCGCACACGTCGGGGCCGGCGATCTCCGCGTATTTTGTGAAGTTCTTGCGGAAGAGTTCCGCGAGACGGGAGGCGGTCTGGTCGTAGTCGGCTGGGTCGGCCCATGTGTCGCGGGGCCGCAGCAGGTGCGGTGCGACGTTGGGGCATTCCTGGAGCACCTCGAATCCAAACCGAGGATCCGTCTGAGTGCGGGCGTCGGCCAGCCGGCCGGCGTGGATGGCGTCGACGATTGCCCGCGTCACCGACAGGCTCATCCGCGATCCGGTTCCATAACGGCCGCCGGACCAGCCCGTGTTGACGAGCCAGGCATGGGACTGATGTTTCTGCAATTTGGCAGCGAGAAGCTCGGCATACTTGGCCGGATGCCACACCAGAAAGGGCCCGCCAAAGCACGGCGAGAAGACGGCCTGCGGCTCCGTGATGCCGACTTCGGTCCCCGCCACCTTGGCCGTATAGCCACTGATGAAATGGTACATTGCCTGCACCGAAGTCAGTTTGCTGACGGGCGGCAAAACACCGAAGGCGTCACACGTGAGAAAAATGACGTCCCGCGGATGATGGCCCATACATGGGATGCAAGCATTGGGGATGAAATCAATCGGATAGGCTCCGCGCGTATTTTGCGTGATGGAGGCATCGGAAAAGTCGACCGCGTGTGACGCATGGTCGTAGGCGACGTTTTCCAGCACGGAGCCGAACCGCAACGCCTGAAAGATATCCGGTTCCGATTGCGGGCTCAGAAAGATGGCCTTGGCGTAACAACCTCCTTCAATGTTGAAGATGCCGTCGTCGCTCCAGCAGTGCTCGTCATCCCCGATGAGCAGCCGCCGCGGATCGGCCGACAACGTCGTCTTGCCCGTTCCGGAGAGCCCGAAGAGGATCGACGTGCTGCCCGTTTCACGGTCCGCAGTTGCGGAGCAGTGCATCGACAGCACGCCTTCCCGGGGCATGAAGTAGTTCAT
Source organism: Planctomycetaceae bacterium (assembly GCA_019636315.1). Taxonomy (GTDB): domain Bacteria; phylum Planctomycetota; class Planctomycetia; order Planctomycetales; family Planctomycetaceae; genus JAHBXU01. The sequence continues at coordinate 5,137 of JAHBXU010000314.1, forward strand.
CAGCGTGAAGACGCCCTTCTTCATCTCCCCCGCGTACTCGGTGCCCAGAATGACCATCTGCCGCGTTTCGAGCGACAGTTCGACACATGTCTTCGATGACATGCCGGTGGTGCGGCGGTTGGCGGGGAATTCGCCGGCATTGAAGATGACGCAATCCGGCTCACCGAAATCCGCCAGTTCCTGAGGCGTGGGGCGAATCAACATGTTGTGCATAAACAGTGCGTGATACGGCCGCGCGCAGATCACCCGCACCTTCAGCCGGTACTTGGGGTCCCAGCCTGCGAACCCATCGATGCAGAACAGTCGCGAGCGGGTATTGAGATAGTCGGTCGCCCGCTCCAGGTTGATCTCAAATACGTCCTGTGAGATGGGAATATTGATATCTCCCCACCAGATGTCCTGCTCCGACTGCGGATGCTTGACGATTCGTTTATCGGCGGGGGAACGACCGGTCTTCGCCCCCGAATAGGCGATCAGCGCTCCGG
>JAHBXU010000315.1 GCA_019636315.1 Planctomycetaceae bacterium
TGGAAAGGCTCGGAACCCGCGGCACGAGACCCGGGACCGCCTTGAGCCCAAACGATCGATGCACCCAGCAGGGGCGAATCCTGTCCGTCACTGAGGAGAATCCACCGATGGAAAAACGGAAATTCATTCAGGGGCTGCTCCTCGTCGCGGCAATCGTGACGGGCGGCCTCCTCACCAGCAGCGATGCGCAAGCCGCTGGACGCGGTCAGCCCAGCGACTGGCAGCGGTTCTATTACTATCCATACGTATACTATCCCCAGAACTTCCGCAAGCTGCCGGAGAGCTACGACCACCTGTACTACAGATATCCGGTCGAGAAGCAGATCCCGGTGTATCGCGAGGACTGGCACAACTTCTATCCGTCGGCCAAGCCCTATCACATGGGACACCACTTCATTCTGGACGTGTTCTGACGTCCTGAAGCAGCGAATCGATTCCACTCGCCGCGATGGCCGAACGGGCTGTCGCGGCGTTTTTTCGTTGCCGGTGGAGTTTGGAGAGACAGGGTTCAGATCCAACCGTCGGAGGGCGATTCGTCGTTGATCAACTGTTCGGAACCGAAGATGGCCTGCCCCGAACGGATCGGGACAGATATCCTCATGGCACAGCCAACGCGAACGGGTGGGGGACACGTCTTCAGCATACGGGAAAGTCAGATCCAGGCTGCGGCATTCCGGAGGGCTCCTGGTCAGCCAAGCTGTTCGATGTTTCCGCTGTTCGATGTTTCCACCGTCCAGGCCGCTCAGACACGGCTTGCCGTAGGACTACAACGATTCGAAGAATACGAAAAGGTCTCGTGCGGAAGGTCCCCTGATAGCAACGTGTCCCTCGACTCTGCCGTTCGCTGCGAGCAAGAACACCTCCTGCGATTCCGAGAGATCAGCCGTCAGAGGAACCAAACCGAGGCTGACTCTCCGCTCTGGACTCTCGATAGCACTTCCATGTCCCTTGAGAAGACCGACGCCCTCGTGATCCGGTTGGCCGATTGGAGTGAATCGAGCCGCGTGGTGACGCTGTTTACGCGGGATTTCGGCAAAATCAGCGCATTAGCCAAGGGGGCCAAGCGTTTACGCTCGTCTTTCGAGGCTGCCCTTGACCTGCTTTCCGAGTCTCGGATAGTGTTCCTCCGCAAGTCATCGTCCAGTCTGGACATTTTGACGGAATCCCAACTCATTTCCCGATTTCAGCCGTCAGCAAAGAGCCTGATTTCCCTGTACGGCGGCTACTACGTCGCTGAATTATTGTCGGGCCTCTGTGAACCGGAGGATCCGCATCCGCGGTTGTACGAGGCCGCACGGCAAACCTTGAGGAGGCTCGAAAGCGAAACGGATGCCCGTTCGGTGATTCTCCGGTTTGAACTTGTGCTGCTGCGCGAGATCGGCCACCTGCCGGACTTCGACGCCTGTCTGGTCTGCGGGGCGCCGGTTTCCGGCGGCCGCCAGTTCGCCTTCTGGGTTTCACAGGGCGGACTGATCTGCACCACATGTCAACGTCCGGACCTGGAGCAAACACAGATCAATGCCGGCTCCATCGCCTGGCTGAGAACATTCCTTGATGACGATCCCGCTGTTGCCCGTCATGTGGTCGCCTCAGAAGACCAATTGAGCCAACTTCGACACATCACCACCGCCGCAGTCACTCACGTCCTCGAACGACGCCCCTCCACATTGCGGTATCTGAATTTTGATTGACTTCAACACGCATCGGAACATTGAGGGACCAATGCCTGCCGCCTGGCACATCCCGGAATTGCAGGGGCTGCGCCGCTGCCGGCGCTGCCTGCAATGGGCATTGTTGATGCTCGCGCTCGCCGGTGCAGCCGCGGCCTCCGGGTGCCAGTCTTCCGGCACTTCGGCGTGGACGATGGGACCGAGCGCCTGGCTCGGCAAGTCAAAATCGTCGCTCGATCAAAGCGAGAGCATCGACGGCATCATGGGCCCCACGGAACGCAAGTTGAAGCAGGCGTCGTGGGAACAGAAACAGCGCGAGGCAGCCGCCAATGGCGAACGCATTGAAGGGCTGGCGGAGTATCAGGCTGCGATGCGACTGTATGACGCCGGCCGATATTCAGAAGCGGAACGTGCCTTCAAAAAGCTGGCCAAGGAACGCCGATACGGCGGCTTGAACTTCGCCGAACGGGCGGCGCACGCCCTGCAAACGGGCGTCTCCTATCCCTCCGCCAACGGTTTCGGCGATCCAGTCGAAGAAGACGCTTTGTTTATGACGGCGGAAGCGCAGTTCATGCAGCAGAAATACTCCTGGGCGCAGGACAGCTATGACCGGTTGCTGGAGCGGTATCCGTCGACGCGCCATATGGACCAGGTGACGCGGCAGATGTTCCGCATCGCTCAGGCGTGGATGAACTTCCCTGACGCCAATCAGAACGACAACGTCGAACTGGCCAGCTCAGAACTCCAGGAGACCAATCCCCGGACCGGCAACCGCTCGTTCAAGCGACCGTCGTTTTTCAACGTGACGGACCGCTCACGACCCGTGTTCGATACGGCCGGCCGGGCATTGCAGGCATTGCAGTCAATCTGGTTGAACGACGCCAGTGGGCCGTTGGCCGACGACGCGCTCATGCTCACAGCCAACTATCATCTGCAAACGGGCAATTTCATCGAAGCCGCCCGCGTGTATCAACTGTTGAGAGACCAGTACCCGGACAGCCCGCACTTCAAGGATGCCTACCTGCTCGATTCCCATGTGCGTCTCGCCTCCTATGAGGGGCCGGCCTACGACTCCCTGTCGTTGAAGCAATCCAGGGAGCTCCGGGAGACGGCCCAAAGGTTGTTTCCCGACCTGACGCCCGAACAGCGGGAACGACTCGAGCGTGAGCTGGCTCGCATCCAAATCTCTGAAGTGGAACGCGAATGGCATAAAGTCGAGTTCTATCAGAGCAAGGGCCAGGTGGAGTCGATCGAGTTGCACTGCAACATCATCCTGAACCGCTTCCCCGATTCCCCTTATGCCGAGCGCGCCCGAGAAACCTTGGCGGACATTGCGGATCAGAAACGGCGGTCGGCATCGCCGGTCGTGAACTTCCTCTCCAGCGGCCAGTCGTACCAGCGACCCGCAACAGGTCGGACTCAAACGGCGTCGCGCCCAACGTCTGCTTCTGAAGGAAAGAAGGACAACGGCGCTGCTGGCAGCGCGACCACACGGAAACCGGGCATGATGGAGCGGATGCTTACCCCGGTCCGCCAGACGCCCAAGCTGCAGCCCGTCGGACCGGCCGGGTCGTCCGGCGCCGGCTCCCCATCCCCTTAGGAGACGCGACCCGCAACGTCTCTCCTTCGGACGTGACAGTGACCCCATTCCGCGATGTTCAATTCCCTTTCGCGTGATCGCGAGCCGCAACGATGCAGCCGGCGCCTTCGGCCGTCGTTCATGGCGGCCCTGTTGCTGATGCATTGGGGCTGCGCCGGCTACATGGTCGGCGGAGGCTACGCGCCGGATATTCGCACGGTCCATGTGCCGACGTTCACGACGGAGTCCTATCGACGAGGCTTCGAGCTGCAGTTAACCGAGGCGGTTCAACGCCAGATCCAGCAGCGAACGCCCTATCGGCTCGCCAAAGAACCTGGAGCCGATACACGACTGACGGGCCGGGTCATCGAGATCCGCAAGGACGTTCTCACGGAGAACCGCTTTGACGATCCGCGCGAGCTGCAATTGTCGCTGGCGGTCGAAGTGCGATGGGAGGATCTCCGGACAGGACAAGTCCTCGCCCAGCGCCAGGTGCCTCTGCGGGGCAACGCGGCTCAACTGATCACCCAGTCCAGCATGGCGCCGGAGGTCGGTCAGTCACTGGCCACCGCAACGCAGGACGCCGTCGATCAGATGGCGCAGCAGATCGTCGGCCTGATGGAAGCCCCCTGGTAGGGTTCCGGTCTGTCAGTCAGCGCCCGGTTCCTTGCCATTGATTCGGATCTCAAGGCCGCCGGAACTGCTGCGACTGCAGATTCACACCGATGATGCGTCAGGATGCTTTGGCTTCTCCGCCGTCTGATGTGGACGCGCCACGGAAAGCAACAACTGGAGCGCTAAAAAAACGGCCAGTGGCGCGAAGGCGATGATGCGTCCGAGCAGCATCAATCGCTGAATCGCGCGCCCCGCCAGGGGACGCACCACGGTGCGTTCCTCAATGTGCGTCAGACCGAAGTCGTTGAGTCGACGACGGACAATCTCCAGCCGCGCGGGATCGTCAAGAGGAGCGGTCCCATCGAGTTTGATTGCTGCCGCGGGTTCCACGATCACCACAGTGGCGGAGTTCTCCCACCGGTCGGCAATCGCCGACAACCGTTGTTCGCCCGCTGTCGAGAGCGCGCCCAGGGACGCATCGAAGTCGTCGCGACTGACGACGAACCCGGCGGCTTCTGCTTCCCGCTGAATCTGATCCCGCGGATCAAACAGCGCCCCCGCCAGCAGGAGGAACACCGACGCCAGAAACGTGTAGACGAGCACGAAACATCCAACGGTCGCCATCGTCGTCTTAAACTGACTCCGCTCGGATGTTTCTTCGAAATGCAAATCGATCGTGCGTCGCCGCCTGAGCGACCGCTGCATGGCTTCCTGAATCTCGTGAATCCGCCCCCGGTCCTGCCACCGTAACGACCCCGGTCGCCGGTTCAGGCCGTCATCCAGCAGTCGCAGGCACAACGAGGCATCCGGCCGTCGATCTGGCTGACGGAAACTCCTTTCTCCGTTGAAGGTGAGTCGCGCTTCCGCTCCAACGAATTCGACAGCGGCTGTGCCATTGATCCCCTGAACTTCATATCGCCAGGCAGGCTCCGTCCCTGACCGGTCAATGCATGTGGCGTCCGGAAGTCCTTCGCCGGCCAGATTGAGGGTTTGTCCGGCGAAACCTTCCGCCGTCAGACCCGTCCGGAAACAACTCACTTGCGAATAGTCCCCGCCAATCCATCGCAGCAGGTCGACATCCATCATCAGTGAGGGCTGCACCGCACCATCGTCCAACATGCGGTGCATGCCGCTCGGAGAATCCAGCGCGAGAGTTCGTTCAATCCGCAGCAGGATGAGCTGACCAAGATGTCCCTCGGCGACGACCTGACGGAGCCGATCGAGGACCGGAAACGCACGCCACTCAAAAAATGGGACAACGGGGGCCGTTGCTTCGGCATCAAGCAGACCAAGTTCGGCGATGAGGGGAGACGGCAACGGACACTCGCCGTCAATGACGATCCCCTTCCCACGTGCGGCAAGCTTTGAAACGGCTGTCGCGATTTCGTCAGTCGAAGTGAATACGAGTGCCGCATCCAGCCGAGGATCCGCAGCCAACACTTGCCAATGTTCGACGGCGGGGACGCCCTCGACGTTTGCCCCGAGCGTTGCCACGATCGGATGACGTTCGCTGGCGATGACCGCGTCGAACCATGCACTCGCGCGAGGCCGGTCTCCGAGCACCGCCAGACGAATCTCGTGCGCCGCGCTCGCCATTACGACGCCTGTTCCGATGGTGTCTGCCCCACGACGGCCCGAATGTGCGCCTCGTCCACCGGACGAATCACACCGCGGTCGGTAATCAGTGCCGTAATGTATTGCGCTGGAGTAACATCGAATGCGGGATTGTATACGTCGATGTTCGCGGGGGCTGT
>JAHBXU010000316.1 GCA_019636315.1 Planctomycetaceae bacterium
TGTTGGGAACGCACCGTCGCCAGCTGCGACGGCGTCACTCAACATCGGCCGACTGATCGTTCAGAAACTGGCGGACCGCCTGACGGACCAGACAGTGCGGACCGCGTAATGCCAACGCAATCCCACTGGCCGATCTAAGAGGCGTTCGACGAGGTGTCCACCGAGCCGGAAGAATGTCGCTGACGTTCTTCCTGGATGGCCCGATAGACCTCTTCGCGGTGGATGGTCACCTCTTTGGGCGCCTCAATCCCCAGCCGCACTTTGTCACCCTGGATCGACACGACCATTAAAGTGATCGAGTCTCCGATGATAATCTTTTCGTCCTGCTTGCGGCTGAGAACGAGCATGGCCGTGTCCTCGAAAAGCGTCGTGCAATGATGTGTCCGTGCTACTGTGTTCGGTTGAACTCACAAGCGTACGCCAACTGAGACCGGCAATGGTCGCCGAATGTTGAAAAAATGCATTCCGATTCGTCGATCACCCGAGTTGTGCCGGGAGAGCCCACCCAGAACGGCGATGATTATTGAGCCGATTGTTTCGAGAATGCCGCATCCCGCGCGGCAAGTGGACCTGTGGATCCTTGTCGCCGGTTGTGTGTTCGGACCGTTGCGGCCTGCTCCGCTGATGGGTTTCATTTGCTCCACTCAACTGGTCTGCCTGGTCTGCCCTGGACCGCGAAGCTTGAGGACCGTCCGATGACTCACGATCCAACTGACTCCTCCCCTCCGACCGAGCCACAGGAGTTACCCTGGTATGCACCTGGGCTCTCCTTTCATTGTACGCAGTGCGGGAACTGCTGTACGGGACAACCCGGATTTGTTTGGGTGACGGAAGCTGAGATTCGTGCCATTGCCGAGTATCTGGACCGGTCCGTGGGCGAAATTCGGCTCCTGCATACTCGACTTGCCCGGGGGCGAACCTCGCTGACCGAGTTTGCGAATGGGGACTGCACGTTCTTCGATCCAAAATTGCGTCAGTGCCGCATCTATCCGGCCCGACCCACGCAATGTCGGACGTGGCCGTTCTGGAGGTCGAATCTGTCCACTCCTGAGCGCTGGCAGGAAACTCAAAACGTCTGTCCCGGAGCACGTTGCGGCGAATTCGTACCGCTCGAAACGATTGAGCGACTGGCCGGAGAAACGGCCGTCTGAGTCGCGGCGAGCGCTTGCATTACCGTCAGCCGATTATGGAGATCAATCGGTTGGCCCACCGAGCGTGGGGGCGATGGCAGGTTGCAAGTTCCGTCGATCATCCTTCGTGGATCATGTGCATCCGTTCGATGCTCGGGGATGATCGGATTTGGCAGAATGCTTCGACTTTGCGGATTTTTCTGAAGTTGCCGCGGGCGACATGCCGAAGTTAGTTGAGGTGACGTCCCGATGGGCGCCATTTCACCGGAGAAGCATTGATCCGCGACGCGGCGGAGGCGGCTTCGGAGGAATCACCTTGACAGTAACCCGATGATGGAATTACAGTTGAGGCATTCGTCCGAGTTCCGCCCGGCGGCTGGCCAGCAAATTGGCCTGTTGCCGATTTCCGTAGGAGACGCGCGTCGTGACCAAGAAAGAAATCGTAAAACAAATCTCGGAAGAGATCGGTCTGACTCAACTTAAGACGAAGGAGATCGTTCAGAAGACGTTCGATGCCATCATCGAGACTTTGGTCGAAGAACGTCGGATTGAACTGCGAAACTTCGGCGTGTTTGAAGTCAAGAAGCGCGCGGCTCGAAAGGCTCGAAACCCCCGAACCGGAGAGCGCGTCGATGTTGCGGAAAAGTTCGTCGTAACGTTCAAGCCCGGCAAGGAGATGGAAGAACGGGTGCTGGAGCTGGACCGGCAGGAAGCCGCACGAGCCCTGCAACTGGCCCAGGCACAGTTGGCCGAACGGACTGGAGGCGCAACGCCGCCAAGTCACACCGGACATCCCGTTTCCACAATCCCCATGGCAGGAACCGAATCGATGCCGCAAATCGCCGGAGCTCATTCGGCTCATTGAGTTTCAGGTCGTGATTTACGGAATCCCGCCACTTCCTCCGATCTGTCCAGCCCATCAACTGTCAACCGCTAATACGACTCACACGTCAGCGATTTCGACACAACTATGGACACGGCTTCCAGATAGGAATGAGCGGCACACACTTGCGTGCCGGTTCCCATGACGGGGCTGCAACTTCACGGAGGAAGAAGACGATGCGGAAGTTCGTCTTGGCGGGATTGATCATGGCCGCATGCAGCCTCAATACAGGCTGCATTGTTCCGATCTGGAGTGCTTCTCCGGACTTGCGCGTGCGGCAACTCATTTATGCGTCGGAGAACTACCGGCACATTCCCGAAATCTGGTCGCGAATCTGGTTTCTCGACCAGCCGGACTTCTGCACGCCGTACCGCACACATGGCGGCGTCATCTGACCGGAATCGGACTGCGGTTCCGTCGAGTCGACAGGCGCTGTGCACGGGCGCGCGTTGCGGCATCGTCGAGATGCGGCTTCTCGAAGCCGCCGCTCGTCGTGCGACCGTCACCGAGGGCGCGGGACCGCTGAGCCCCGTGGCTCACGTTGCGTCCCGTCGTCAGCCGTTGAGAACACACACCGCAGTGGAAGCGTCCGGTGATGCGGCTGCCGTCGTCATCAACGTGACGATGGCGTCCTGTCGGGCGCCAGTTCAGCCATTGATATCTCGGGCTCCTGTCCCGTGATCAATTGACTCATGACGCGCCCCGTGATCGGCGAGAGGTTGAGCCCTCCCCGAAAATGCCCGGCGGCGACATACGCGTTGCTCAAGTCGGGTAACCGGCCTAGGTAAGGCAGACCGTCCGGCACGTGAGGGCGGAGTCCACTCCACGTCCGTTCGACCGTCGCATTTGCCAGTGCGGGGACAAGTTCCACCGCAAAATCCAGCAAGTTGCGGAGTGCATCAGCCGTATTTGCCTTCTGGAAGCCGACCCACTCCTCGGTGGAGCCGATCAGCAAACGGCCGTCCGGACGGGGCACCAGATACCGCGGTCCACTTTCGATCACATGGTCGATGATCGGCCGAGGGAGACGCAGCAACACCATCTGTCCTCGCACCGGAACCACCGTGGCACGGCATCCGACAGCTGCCAGCAGTTGCTGCGTCCAGGCTCCAGCAGTGATCAGAAACGTCCCCGCTTCAAAGAGTTCCGTCGGCGTCACGGCGGCACGGATCTGTCCTCTCGCCAGTTCAAAGCTGACCACTGGCTGCCCACAGCAAATGTGGACGCCGCGGCGTGTGCAGCCAACCTCCAGCGCCTTCAGGTGCCGCGGATTGCGGACCTGACACTGGTCTGGCAGACGATAGCCCCTGCTGCTCTGCACCAGCGCGGGTTCCCAGCGCGCCAGCCCTGGTGCGTCGAGCGGCTCGATGTGCACGTCGGCTTTTCGCCAGGCGTCAATCTCGACATCCAGTTCGGCTTCCTGCGTGACGTCGGCGTAGGCGCCGATGCCGCCGCACCGACGGAAGCCGTTGTCGATGCCGGTCGCTTCCAGCAGCTCGCTGGTCAGGCCCGGCCACATTCTAACCGTCGCGCGGCAGAGTGCCGCCAGAGGATGTTGCGGGTCGCCCGGATGTCCTGGAGGTAATATTCCGGCGCCCGCCCACGAGGCTTCCGATCCCGGCTGCTGCGCTTCGAGGAGCGAAACGCTCAGCCCACGGCCCGCCAGTTCGTAAGCGCTGGTGAGTCCGATCACTCCTCCGCCAATGACAATGACGTCCTGCATGGTTGCTCGCCAGGCCGTGTCGGCGGAAGTGCGGATGTCGCAGCGGAGAGGGCCACCGCGCGAGGTCGATTCCCCGCGGCCGACAACGAGCCCACGACGCCAGTGTTGAATTACAAGCCGAGGTCCTGTCTCACGATCCAAACGTTGCGGAAGCGAACCGGGTTGCCGTGATCCTGGAGATACAACGGTCCCGGCTCCGGTCCCTCTGGACGTTTCGACGCGCGCGTCGGACCGGAGACGGCAATCTGCTGATGGATCGGTACGCCGTTGTGACGGACCGTTAGTCTTGCATCGGCAGTCTTGGCCCCCTGGTTGTCAAATCGCGGCGCGGTGAACTCGATGTCATACGTTTGCCACGATTGCGGAGGAAACGCCATGTTGACGTTTGGAGGCGTGTTGCCATAAATCGCGCCGCACTCATTGTCGAGACCATCAAGTCCAAATGAGTCAAGAATCTGGACTTCGTAGCGGCCCTGCAGATACACACCGCTATTGCCCCGAGCCTGCCCTCGCGCTGCCGGCATGAACGGCGTCTGAAATTCGACGTGAAGGCGGCAATCCTGAAATTCCTCGCGGCTCATCACACCCGGCAGGAGCCAGCCATCAGCGTCCAACTGGCCCTCCACGAACGCCTCTGCTGATTCGCCCGCGAAGAGGACTGTCGCGTGCGGCGGCGCCGGAAGCCCCAGTGTGGGGCTCTCCCGATGCACCTTCTTCAGCTGCCCTGTGTGACCACCTTGGGCATCGAAGCCGTCCAGTGTCTGGTCGCTGACGACGACCACTCCTCCGCCGGTAAGTTCGAGTCGGTCTCCTGATCGAGCCGCTTCGATCGACCGTTTCGCCTCACGGTCCCATCCTGCTCCCGGGAGTCCTCCCCGATAGCTGACCAGCGTGAACCGACCGTCTCCGCCAGCGATCAGCTGTAGCCCGGACGGGACAAGCTGCCCTTCCCAGTCGACTTCGCCGACATACTCTCCCTGCACGTCAAAATCAGACGTTTCCGTCGAACTGACGGACCGGGCGGAATCGACTTCCGCGGCACTCAGCCTGATCGAAAGCAGGCACGTCAACAGGAAGATCCACAGAGGGCCTTGGCACGTGCAAGAGGTCGCCAAACCGCTGACGGTATGAGTGTGCATTGATCACAATCAGAAGGAGGGACGAATGGACAGCAGGGCCTATTCTGGAACGAGCGACTTTCGCTTGCAAGTCGCAACCAACTGGTCGTTTCACCGGGGGCAGGAGCGGATTTCGGCAGAGGCGTATGGCCGCACGGGTTGCTGGAGGGAGACCCACGGTTGCCGACGGTCCTTACTTCTGCGCACGAACAGCATGCAACGCACTCCCAATCCGACGGCATTGTCGTCGGTCAAAGGGGACAACTCTTCGTGACTCGCCGGAATCGCATTCGACGCGTCCCCGTCGACGTTCGACGGCAATTTCGACGGCAATGTTGTCGGCTTGGGAGCGGACACCTCGGACGCCCATGATGCCAGACGACTCGCGGAGACACCCCTCACCTGATTCCGGCCGTCGGTTTACCTCGCTGCTGCAATCACCTGTTACTGCATCCGTTTCACCTGCTCCCGGTTGCATCCGAGAAGGGATCAGGGCGACTCCGGGAATCGACAACGGGTCGATCGTGTCGTATTCTGGGACGGGCGGCGGAGCAGAGTGGATTTTGTTCCGTTTCCTCCAGCCTGAAACCGAGACGTGTGCTCCCTCCTCTCGGATTCGCAACCGGAGACGAAGTCGTGGCTCACCGACGGCACCTGCCGGCAATCGTCTTCAATGCTTTATTCGACGCCGCGCGTGTGACGGCCGGTCTGTTGTTGTTCCTCATGAGTGGCCCGCTTGCTGCGGACGAAGTGGTCGACTACGC
>JAHBXU010000317.1 GCA_019636315.1 Planctomycetaceae bacterium
GTCCTCGGCCGCGCGGAACGTCGCCCGGTCGAGTGTGACAGTGACGCCGCCGCGGCGACGGATCACCCGTTCCGCGGAATCCAGATGTCGAAAGACGACTTCCTCGCGTCCAGCCGCCAATTCCACCTCCACCTTCCCTGACAGTGCAACGGTATCGCCCGCCCATGTTTCCGAGGCGACAAAGTCGGCGGTCAGGCTGACCGGTCCGGGCCGGTCAGCCGGAAGCTCGCGGCTCGCGGTCGGATTGAACGCCAGGAATTGTTCGCCCGGAGCATTGAGGAGCAAGTCGCCGTCGTGCACACGTACAAAGAGCGGCCGGAGGCGCGGTTCGGCCACGAGATCGAAGCGGACGCGGATCAAGCGGCGCGTCTCGTCGGTGAAGTCTGGTCGGAGTGAAGCCGCCTGCACAAGCACGAGAAACGCCCCGCTCGTCTGCCGGACCAGCGGCTGGCTCTCCTCGGGCGCCTCCGGCACGATTTCCAGAACACCGTCCGCCGGGCTCATCCTCACGGCCAGGTGCGGCTGGCGATCAAGGAATGTCATGCAGTCCCAGAACGGCGTCTCGTGCCAGTGAAAGGACAGCGTTTGATTCAACTGCGCGACCGACAATCCGCTGATCCGGATCGCGTTGCCAGTCTGCGCCTCGATCACGGGAATGACATCGTGGAGCGGCGCTTCCCCCTTGAGCGTCACGCGACTCGGCAGGACCGACTGGGCTGCTTGCTCCCGTTCGAGCAACTCGCGAATACGTCCGATGGCATCTCGCGCGGCGGCCGACGGCGCGGGTTCAGAGAGTAAGGGCAGTATCCTTGGTCCCATTTCCTGAAGACGTCGCTCGGCCGCGGACCGCTCAGAGAGACTGGCAGAATCCAATTGCCGGATCAGACGCTGAACAGCTTCCGGCGGAACGTCGTCCTGGGCATGAAGCGCGGAGCCGATTCCCGTTACTGTGAACAGGATCGTCAGCGGGCACGCTGCCCGGCGGACCTGCACCGCAAGCGTTCGCGGCAGCGGCGTCGGCGTCGGGCTGCGTCGTATGCATCGACGTGCATTGTCTGTCATTGCCGTGCCCTTCTTCGATCGCCATCAATTGTGATCCGTCATCCTGACGACGAGAACGGGGATGTCTCGACGAAACGCTATTGATTCGCGATGCGCGAATTGGCGAACCGCAGACGATTGCCATCGGGATCGGTGATCAGCATCTCCCGTCGTCCCCACGGAGTATCGGCTGGAGCCTGTCCAGGGACGATGCCGCGCGCTGCGAACTCGTGAAAACAGGCGTCGACATCCGGGACCACAAAGTAGACCGCGCCCCCGACCTGACAATCGCCGGCATGTTCCGTCAAGAAGAGCGTCTGCCCCGCGCGGGTCATTTGCAGAAACACGGGAAATCCCGGCTCGAATCGGTGCTCCCAATCGATCTGGAATCCGAGTCCGTCGACATAAAACGCGATGCTGCGGCGCGCATCCGTCGTTCGCAATTGGGGAATCACTGTCTGTGGCATGATCGCGGAAATCCTCAGTAAGACCTGCTCGCTCTATTCCGTGACGCTCATTGATTGCGCGTTGCGATTCGCCGCCGTCCGTGATGCCGAAAGACAACGGGACGCCGGTGAATACCACGCAGCATCCGCACAAAGTGTAAACCGAAACGCCTCGCCGGAGAATCCGTGACATCCTGAGTGCCGCGCGTGCCGCTGGGCGAAACGTGTCCTAGGCTTCCGATGGGCTGATCCGGATTCCGCACTGGTCGGAGGTGAGGATCCATCACTCTCCTGCTGATCACAGATCGCCGGATGTGTTCCTGTCGAGACACCGCTGATCGGACGACCTTGCGACCATCCGTTCCATCCGCGGTCTCACCGGGAATCGTTGCGGCGACTGGTTGCACTGGGAGTTCCATGTCTCCATCGACTTGTGTTCACTGCCTGTGGCTCGTTGCAGTGCTGGTGTGGACCGGTCGTGAGGCGGTCAGTGCGCCTCTGCTCGAACTGACGGTGGGAGAGAATACGTACTGTGGTAAGTCGCTCGGGCACGATGACAATGTGTGCTGGCTTGCGCAGGAGGACGGGCGAATTGCCCGCATTTCACTCCCTCAGGTCACTTCGTTCCGCAGAACGTCCGAGGATTTCCGGAGTCTGCAGACCATTGAAGTCCGCAACGAACTCCGGAAGGAGTTCGGCCACGACTGGGAAATCACAGGGACCGGACATTATCTGGTCTGCGCGCCGAAAGGGCGCGGCCGCCACTTTGCGCAGGCGTTTGAAGAGGTGTATCGATCATTTCGCAGCGACTTCTCGCGGCGGGGGTTCGTCCTTCCCCAGCCCGAGTTTCCGCTGATCGCCGTCGTGTATCCGAACGCCGGCTCCTTCGCCGCACGTTGTCGGCAGGACGAAGTTCCGTTTCTGCCGGGACTCAAAGGATACTATCACCGGCTGACGAACCGCACCTGCCTGTTTGAGAACGAAGTCGATCGCCTGGGGGCCGCGTTTGATCACTCCTCTGCACACATCGTGACGGCTGAAGCCCTCACACGCCGCAATCGTGTCGCCGAAATGGGACGGAAGTTTTCAGACGGATTGCTCGATGGCACGCCCTGGGACTCTGCAATTGAAGCGGATCTGAAGGCGACGATTATCCATGAGGCGACGCATCAGGTCGCCTACAATCTGGGACTCCACACCCGGATCGGCGAAAACCCCAAGTGGATTACCGAGGGACTGGCCACGATGATGGAAGCCGACGGCGTTCGGCGGAACCCGGGCGGCGGGCGTTCAAAAGATCGCCTCAACCAATCGCGATTTGAGCAGTTTTGCGTCTTCGCCGACCAGCGTCGCCAACGTGGCTCGCTCGCCGCGTTTGTCAGTTCGGATCGTCCATTCCTATCGGCGATGCTCGATGGCTATGCGCAGGCCTGGGCGCTGACGTTCTTCCTCGCGGAAACGCGGTCCAGTCAGTATGCCGCGTATTTGAAGACCGTCGCCTCTCGCGATCCGTTGCAACCGTACACGCCCGAGGACCGGCTGGCGGATTTTCAAGCCGCATTCGGCACGGACGTCTCTCGACTGGAAGTCGCTTTCCTGCGGTTCATCGACAGCCTGCGCTGAGTGGCGTCGAGTGCGTGACGTGCTTCGCGCGAGGCGAGCGTGGATCAGAGGCGTCCTCGCCGGCGCTTCGGGTGACGATGGTGGGGGTGAAGCAGGGTCACATGGTGGCAACCGTCTTCACCGGGGGCCTTATGCGACGAGCGCCTGATTGGCGACGGTCTCTTCCAGCTCCGCCAGAATCAGCGTGCCGCGGGCCACTGTATAGTCGGTGGCATGGGCGCAGCGGACGTCGGAAATCGGAATGGGAAACAGCGTGTCCTGCAGGACCTCTTCCATCAATCCGGAGAATCCGGGAACAAGCGTCACGCCGCCGGTGCACACCAGCGAAAGAGGTTGCGGCAACATCTTGAGTGACGCCTGCTGGGCCAGTTCCACTCGAAACTGGGCCAGCATGTCGCCCAACAGTTCCTCGTACAGCAATGCCAGGCGTTGTTCTCGCTCGCTGATGGGGTTCAGAACCGAAACAAGTTTCGATTCTTTCCACCGTGTGATCCCCGTCAGATCAAGGAACCGGTTCCCCTGGGCGTCCCAGAGGAGGCGATCTTCACTCTCTGCGAGCCGCTTGTCGATCCATCGACCGCCGCGCGGGACGTGCGTCCGGGCGATCTCACGACCATGGTGTGCCACGCTGGCCCGTGTCGCACCAGCGCCGATGTCCAGTCCCACCCCGGTGAATCCTTCAGCGCCTAACTCGGCAAGGATGACGCACCGGCCGCTGGAGACCACGCGCGGCTCATATCCCTTGAGCCGCACAAGCTGGCAGAAGAACTTGCGATCCTCGACCGTTTCCGGGTCGTGGAGTGCACCGGGAACCGTCATCCAACAGGGCTCTCCCGCATTCTCTGCGCGAGGGATCAGACAATCGATGAGCGACGCGACCACTTGCCGCACCAACGGATCGTCCACCGGCAGTTGATTCGAGAGGAGCAGGGGCACGCTGGGAAGCTGGAGCGTCTCTGCGAGCTCGAGCGCTGCCTGTCCGACGATGAGCAGACTGCCCTCGCAACAGGCGAATGGATAGGACGTCCGCTCCAGCAACTTGCGGTGGCCGGGAGTATCGGGCAGCGCGACATATTCGGCCAGATTGCGCCGGCCGATGAGACGGCCTCCTTGACGGCGCAGCGACCGGAAATGTCGTGACCCCAGATCCAAGGCGATTGTCATCTGCGTTTCTCCCGTTCCATGGCGATGAGCACCCGGTCCAACAATCGGGTATGCGGCGCTCGTTCAGTCGGTGTGCCCATCTCCGAGCGAATGGGATCTTCTGGCAACGCCGTTGAGGGTCCGCTCACCGCATCGCCGGCGTCGACTCGCCGCAGTGGAGTCGACTCGGCCGCGGGCGGAGCGGGAACCTCCCAGCCGATGAGATCGCCTGTATCGGTGCCATCTGCAACGGCACTTGAGTTCAACTCGTGGGAACTGACGGAGACCGGCTCTCGCAGGGTTCCTGCGGCGCCGGTTTCGGCCGCAACGGAGAAGTGCGGACCAGTGAGACCGTGAGCCTGATCCAGCATCAATCGGCGGCGGCCCCGTTCCTCTCCATGGTAGTCCATGCGGTTCGGGAGATTCGGCCGTTCCTCGAAGATCGGCAGGTCGTTGCGGATCAGGCGGTCGAGCACCTTGCGGCGGGCCGGAGCGTTCAAGTCGCTCTCCCGATTTCGGACAATCGGCTGCTGGAGCGATTGCGCCTCACGATCGATGCGCGTCCAAGTCTGGGCGGCTGCGTAAGTCGCTGCGACAAGTCCGGCGACGCCCATGATCACCATCCAAAGGTTCATCCCACCTGCGGTGCGCTCGACAGAATCTGACTGGACTGCAACGGACGGATGTTCCTCGCGCCTGCCTGTGAGCGTGACCGGAGTGTGCGTCGAAAGTTCGCGCGGAACCGGTGAAATCGATGGTTGCGACGTGAACTCCTCGAAAATTGCCGACGCGTTCCCTTTGTGGGGATCGTTCAGGACCAGATCGGTCGGATCAATGATTGACGCGAGCGTTGGCGTCGGCTCCGAAGCGGCGACCGTGGGAGTCGTCGTGACACCTCCAGCTGCGGTCATCGTCACGGTCGCTGGCGCGGCGTCGGTGCGGCGAGGATTTGGCATCTCCAATGCGAACACGGGTCCGTCATCAGGGTGCGGATGGTCGATGGTGACATCTTCGATCAGCTCGGGAGGAGCAAGATCAATCTGTGCGAAGCGGCGGTCCGGCAAAGGGGCTTCCGGAACTTCCGAGGGGGGAGGCGGAGCAACGGGAGACGGTGAGTGCATCGCCGCAGATCGGACGGAAGATTCCGCCTGTTGAGTATCGCGATCGAGGGGAATCACCGGAGGAAAGGCCGTCTCTGCGGTGGATTGCGACTGCGCCAGTGCGACGCGATCCATGCGAGAGCGGT
Organism: Planctomycetaceae bacterium; assembly: GCA_019636315.1. Classification (GTDB taxonomy): domain Bacteria; phylum Planctomycetota; class Planctomycetia; order Planctomycetales; family Planctomycetaceae; genus JAHBXU01. The sequence goes on from JAHBXU010000317.1 coordinate 5,500, forward strand.
CGAAAATCAGGACGTCGCCATTCACCAGCCGGTCTGGAATTGTATTGGGAGCCAGCGGCCCCAGACCGCGATCGGTGCGGATCACACGAACGGAGTTCGCAACGTGCATCGGC
>JAHBXU010000318.1 GCA_019636315.1 Planctomycetaceae bacterium
ACGCGACATCTGCATAGTCGCGTCGCGGGATAATGTGACAGGGGAGACCGGCCGCACGGGCCTTCTCGACGCCGCCGCAGTCGGCGCGACTCGCGATGACAACGGCGACCTCTGCGTTCAGCGTGGTCGCCTCGATCCGTGCGAGAAAATTCGCGAGCGTGGTTCCACTGCCGGAGATCAGCACTCCCAGTCGTACTGGGCGATTGGATATTCGATTCATGGAGCGAGCGTCTTGAGAAAGTCCGGCGGTTCGTCCGGCAATGACTGAGGGTGTTGCTCGATCCGATGTGGCCACCGCCGATTCATACTCCAGATGAATGCAACGGCTCCTGCGATCAGCGCTCCCGCGGCGAACAGGAAGGTCCAGGGCGCGCGGAGGAATTGCCGGTGTGCGTTATCGGGCGGGCGCCAGGAAAAGGTGCGGGCCAGGATCATCGGTGCGAAGCGGGTCTTCTTGTCGCGCGAAGGATATGTGTGCAGCTTGAGAAAGTAACCAGTCACCGTAACGCCGTCGATTAACTCCTCCCCGAGAGGCATCCCGTCCGGCAGCTCTGTGAGAATGACCGTGGCGGGATGCTGCTGAGAATCTTCCGTCACAATCCATGCTTCGTAGAGCGTGTCGATGCCCGCATCGTTTGGGCCGGCGGGGTATGAGACAAGCCGGATCACATGTCCGCTGAGCGTGACCGGCTGGCCACGATATTCGTCCGGATGCTCAATGAGATCAACGAAGGCGGGAAAGTCGGCCTCCGGAACCGTCCGGAGTTCCTTCGTCGACTGCCGGCGTTGATTCCGCAGCTCGTGGGCCGCCGCCGCGAGGGTTCCGGGATCGATATCTCGAGCCTTTGCCAGGAGCTCGTAGTATGCGGGGGATTCGTCAAACGACAATTCGGAGCGATCGGTCACAGCCGAGAGATCGATCTCAGATCTCGCGGAGACGCCCGCACCACCGTTCTCCCGTATCGACGGGGCGACGACGGGGACGAGCATCAACAACAGGACAGCGATTTGCATCGGCGTATCGTATCGCACCACGCCCTCGCGGGAAATCGGCGTACCAGCGGCTCTCAATTGAGCGGACGGGGCACGACCGGCCCTTCGAGTTGCCAGGTCGCCGGTCTCTGCGAACGCAAGACACATGACCAAAGGGGCGCACTCGGTGGGATCACGCGATCAGATCCCCCAGGACGTGCCCGTGGACGTCGGTCAGGCGGCGGTCGATGCCATCGTGGCGAACGGTCAGTTGCTTGTGGTCGACGCCCAGCAGGTGCAGGACGGTCGCGTGCACGTCGTAGACTTGCGTGGGATGCTCCCGGTCGAGCGGCTTGTAGCCCCATTCGTCGGATGGGCCATAACTGACGCCTCCTTTGATTCCACCACCGCACAGCCAGTTGGTGAACACATACGGGTTATGGTCGCGGCCCTTGCTTCCCTGCGTGGACGGCATACGGCCGAACTCGGTGGTCCAGAGAATAATCGTGTCATCGAGCAAGCCCCGTTGTTTCAAGTCCTGAATGAGGGCCGCTGTCCCGGTGGCCATTCCCAGGGCGAGTGGCTGATGGTCGCGCTGGACGTCTTCATGACTGTCCCAGTTGCGTCGAGGATGGCTGTTGTCGTTGCCCGACCAGATCTGTACGAATCTCACGCCGCGCTCCAGCAATCGTCGCGCGATCAGACATTTGCGGCCAAAGTACTCGATTTCTTCCGGGACGTTGATCTCATCAGGATACGTGCTGCCGGCACGATCGAGGCCATACATCCGAAGGATGTGTGCGGGTTCTTGCGAGAGGTCGAGCGCTTCGGGCGCGCTGAGTTGCATGCGCGCGGCCAGTTCGTACGAACGGATCCGGGCGTCGAGCCGCGAATCGTCAGGATGTCGATTGCGGTAGTCTCCGTTCAACTCGTTGAGCAGGGCGAGTGCGTCACGATCGCCCGTCTCGGTCAGAAAGCGCGCCTCACCGAACAGGTCCTCGATGGGATTGGCTCGCTGTGGAAAAATTGTCGTCCCCTGCGCACTGGCGGGGAGGAAGGCGGAGCCCCAGTTCTTCGGACCGTTGCTCGCAAAGCCGCGATGATCCGGCAGCACCACAAAGCTCGGCAGATTGTCGTTGAGACTGCCCAATCCATAGCTGATCCAGGACCCCATCCCGGGAAAGCCCGGTCGATCGAAGCCTGTAGCCTGCAGATAGGTGGCCTGCGAGTGGACGCCCGTCTTGCCGACCATGTTGTGGATGAACGCAATGTCGTCCACACACGATCCAAGGGGAGCAACGATCTCGCTGAGCGACTTGCCGCATTCTCCATAGGGACGAAACGGAAATGGCGACTTCATCCATGGCCCCAGTCCATCCTGGAACGCCTCAACGTGCTCGCCGAAATCGGACGGCTCGCCGTGATGTGCTTCCAGCCCCGGCTTGTGGTCCCACAGATCGATGTGGCTCGCGGCGCCCGCCATAAACAACTGCACCACACGTTTTGCCCGGGGTGGGTGATGCAACGTCCCGATAACACCAGCCGCGGCCCTCGGACTCGCGGCTCGCGTTTCATCCCCCATCATCACGGCCAGCGCCATTGCGCCAAAGCCCCAACCGGTCTGTTGCAATGCCTGGCGTCGCGAGATCACAGAGAACCTTTCAGCGTTGAGCAACACGAGCTCTCTCAGGATGGTCTTCAACGTGTGGCCGACTCCGGGCCGCGGCGCCGTTTCGAGGATGCGAAGACTGTGCGTCGAGTCGCCGTTAAACCGTCGCCGCAACGATGATGACACTTGAGGTACCCGCTTGTCGAGGATCGCCTATCACGCTGAGCGAGCGAGAATCGAATCGCCATGTCCTTGTTGACGATCCGGGTTCCGATCGGCATGGTGACGTATCGAGGCAAAACAACTCGATGACAGACGGCATCGCGGGAGTTGACTGGTGGATCCGTTTCATGGTCAGCTGACACGGACCAGACAAGGGACCAGGCGTTACATTCTCAATCGCGTGATTCGTGCGGCTCGGCTCCTTTGTTGCAAATGAAAGATCAATTACACGTCGCAGATCCCCTTTCATCATCACGGTCAGCGCAGACTTCGCAATTGACCGCGCGTGCCCGCAATCAGGTTCGCTCCATGATGCGAACCGGTCGATACCGATGGGTGGAGCAGGCCTTGCCTGTTCGTTGCCGTTTTTTCAGCCATCGCCGCCGATCATGCGTGCCTATTTTGCTCGAATCCTCCGTCCGTGCGTGATCGGCTGTGGCTTGGCGCTGATGATGACCGGGTCCGCATTGCTGTTCGTGGACCAGGTGACCTTTCGAGATGCCGCAGAAATGGACCGGGCGCGAATGCCCTCAATCTTTATTCGACTGGCTCCATCGCATCGGCATCTGTTTTCCCCGCCTCCCTGGCTGCCGATTACGCTGATGGCGGCAGGCGGTCTCACTGTTCTGTACTCACTGGCGCTACCGCGCTCACTGACAGATCACTGACCGGCAACCGATAGCGCCCCCATCTCCCAGTCTTCTGAGAAGCTGTAGGGGCAGGGCGCGTTTGATCACTGGCTGCAACCAGAAGCGTCAGCAAGGACTCGGCTGAAGATCGCCGCACTTCCTCGCGTCACGATCACAAGTGGTGACGACCGTTCCAGAGCAGGAGCGCGTTCAAACAGTCGCCCAGGCGAAAGAAGTGCGCTGCGGTGTCTCAACGCCCGGATTGCGGGAATTACGCATCTCTCGTCGGCAGCAGGGATTGTGGTCACACCAGGTGTTGCGGACCGCTTCAACCTCGGCTTGACACCTCGGCGGAAATTGCCGTAGTCTCCCGCCCCCACTCGTGGGCTCCCCGGTGATGCAATGCATCGCGGGGGATGGTCGCCCACAGTCACGTCTTCCGAACACTCACCCACATCGAAGACTCGCACCCGACGGTTCATGGGTTCGCCGCTCCCATCCTGCAACTTCAATTCGCTCCGCCGTCAGACGGCGATGAGGACGGTGTTGATCCTCGTCGGCACGCTCAGCGGGTGCGCTTCGGGACGCTACATGGCGGCCAACCTGCCGGCCGAGTGGCAGGCTTCACCCGTAGAGAACGCTCAGACCTTGGAGCTGGCGAAGATCGCCAGCCCGACGGTTCAAACGGACCGCATCGGCCGCGGTGACGTGATCAGAGTCAACATCTCCACGGGGTTTAAGACGGAGGACAATCCGGAATGGGTCGTGCGCGTGTCTGAAGATGGCACGGCGCTGCTTCCCGACATGGGGCCCGTTCCACTGGAGGGACTCGAACTCGAAACGGCCGAAGTGCATATCGGATCGCTTTGCCGGGAGAAGGGCCTCTACCGCACGCCGCAGGTCACGGTCACGATGGAGCAGCCGAAGGTCAACAACGTGATGGTGATCGGCGCCGTCAATGAACCCAATATGTATGAACTCCGCAGCGGTTCCAGTGGATTGCTGGATGCACTCGTGAAGGCCGGTGGATTGTCGGAGTTCGCAGGAACGACGGTGGAGATCCGGCATCCCGGTTTCCGTGACAAGGGAAAAACGCCGCGCATTGCGGCCGCCGGCGGCCAGGACGTAATGCATGTGGCCCATGAATCCGAAGCGGGTTTTCAGGGACCGCAAACGGTCCAGGTGGACCTCATTTCGGCCACGCAGGAAGGGCGCGGCGGGTATTACCTGCCGGACGGCAGCGTCGTGAACGTGCAACGCCACGACCCCTTGCCGATTCACGTTGCGGGACTGGTGCAGAAGGCCGGAGTATTTGTGTTCCCCGTCGGCAAGGAGTTGACGCTGCTGGACGCGGTCGCCGAAGCCGGCGGCATCTCCAACCCGCTCGCCAACAAGGTCTATATCATCCGCAGCAAGCCGGGGCATGACGAGCCTATTCTGATCGAAGCCAGTCTGCGACGCGCCAAGAACAATCTGGGTCTCGACAATCCGAAGCTGATTCCCGGGGATTATGTCAGTGTCGAACAAACGCCCGGTACGGCCGTCTACGAAGCGCTCCGACTTGTCGGATTCGGCGTCAACGGACGAGCGTTCTAAGGCGCCGTGACGGAACGCCGTCGGGGGAGAGCCGGTCGATGAGAGTTTACGTCGTGTTCGCCGCCCTTCGACGACGGACTGAGTGCGACCGCCGCCGCCATGCGCCGGGCAATTTGTCGGACGCAGGGCACCAAGCAAATATCGGGCAATGCCCTGTGATCGGGGAGCTTTTCGTCTGGCCGACGGCCGCTGGAATCTGATCACTGACGCCGAGCCGACCGCCACGGGAGATTTCACGCAATGGACCACGATTCGCAGACGGTCGTCGTCTCCAGTTCATCCGAAACCATGGATGTGCTGGCCGGACTGCTGCGGTTCGCGAAGTCGCTGCGGAACCGCCAGGGGGTCGTCATCACCTATCTGCTCGCAGCCGTGATCGCGGGCGGTGTGTACTACGTGGTGGCGGATCGCGTGTATCAGTCGGACGGCGACCTGATGGTGCTCCCGACCGGTGCGGACGTCATGGATGCCAAGACCGGCAAGCCTCATATCATCGATCGGGACATGCCGACATACGAGCGTATGGTCAAATGCGATCCGGTGATCCGCGCGACGCTCAAAGCG
>JAHBXU010000319.1 GCA_019636315.1 Planctomycetaceae bacterium
AGATTGAGCGACAGTACAAGGATCCTCAGCAGCAGCTTGCCCGGTCAGTCGGCGTCGAGGAATTTGTCAAATCGGTGGGCGAGTATGTTGAGCGGACATCGCATCCGACCTTGTTGGATTTTCTGGGCAGCGTCGCGCTGGAGGGACGCGACAGTGAACCGGACAAAGAAGAGCAATCCGCGTCGAATGCTGTGAAGCTGATGACGCTGCACTGTGCAAAAGGGCTGGAATTTCCGCGCGTATACATGGTCGGCATGGAAGAAGGGCTGTTGCCTCACAAACGATCGGTGGATGCGACCACGCAGGAGATGGAGGAAGAACGGCGGCTGACGTATGTCGGCGTGACGCGGGCCAGGGATGTGCTGACGTTCACTCGCGCCGCAACCCGCCGCAAGTGGGGCAAAGTCACGCCGTCGGCGCCTTCGCGTTTCCTGTTTGAAATGTTCGACGATTCCTACGCGCCGATCAGCGAAGCGGACGAATGAAGCCTTGGTGCGAGGAAACATCAAAGAGGAGAGGCGGTCGCAGTTGGCGGGCAAGCGATGAACCCGTTGTTTCCGCGGCGATGAAATGACGATGTGGACCGTGGGCATTGAAACGTCGTGTCGTGAAGGGAGTATCGCCCTGCTCCTTGACGACGACCTCGTGGCGGCGCGGACGCTTTCCGGCGACGGGCGTCGCCACGCACGGTCGCTGGTTGATGAATTGCAGTGCTTGCTGCGGGACGCGCGTGTTGCACCGCGAGACTGCGACGTCATCGCCGTCAGCAGTGGACCCGGCAGCTTCACGGGGCTGCGGGTGGGCGTCGTGTGTGCGAAAACATGGGCCTTCGCCACCGGCAGGACGGTCATTGGCGTCGACACGCTGTTGGCGGTCGCGGAAGGTGTCCCCGACGCAATTCATGATGTCGATGTGATTGTCGACGCCCAGCGCGGGGAGATTGGCGTGGGGCGCTATCGGCGCGGTGAAGGCGGATTCTGGCAACTCGAGGACGGACGGCGCATGGTGTCGGCGGCGGACTGGATTCGAGACCTGCCGCCGGACCGAGTTGTCACCGGTCCGGCGGTGGACATCTATCGAGACCAACTGGCGCAAATCGTGCAGGTCCTCCCGGAGTCGTTGTGCCGCCCAGCGGCTTCCGCGGTCGCGCGAATTGGACGACGTCGGGTGCTCCGCGGGGAGCGCGACGATGTCTGGTCGCTCGAACCGGTGTACCTTCGTCGCAGTGCGGCCGAAGAACGGGCCGAACAACAGACGACCGGCCCCTGACCCGCGGAGGATTTCGGATTCCGAAAGGCGTGGGTCGTCGCCGCGGGTGAGCATGCCGGAAACCCGCAGGACATGCCGACCCGGCTCAGGCCGTGACGGCATGCCACCCAAGGTGCTCGGAATCTGCCGAAATCCGCGACGACACCCGTCGCGGGTCGTTCCTTGCAGCGCCGATTGCGGGCGCGGCAATCGTTCGCTAACCTGCATCGATCCGCATTGTCGGCTTCTTGATAAGATGGAGATTCAGGGAGGCGATCGTCCGTCGCGTCGCCTGTCAACGAATACAGTGCGGCCGTCCAGGGAGAGTTCATGTCATCGGAGTCCCCCGAATCCCGCGAAGAACCCCGGCCTCGCACGTCCAAAGAACTGCGCGAGGGGGAGTCTGGTTCGACGGAGACGCCTCGCCGCGGCCTGCCTGGCGTGTGGCTGATTGTCGCGCTGATCGCCATGTCGGCGCTGATGTACCAATGGTACAAGCTGCCGGGCAACATCGGCTCACGTGTGCCGTACGGCTTCTTTCGTGAGGAACTGGTCAACGGAAATGTCGCAGACATCACGCTCAGCGACAATATCATCAACGGCGCCTGGAAGAAGATCCCCGAGAACCCGGCCAAGGCGGAAAACAAGGATGCGCCGGACCTGAATGAGAAGTTCAACACGGTCATTCCCACGTTCGAGGATCGGACGCTGTTGAGTGACCTGGAGACGCATGCTCCGGGCTATAAGAGCGAAGACACGTCTGTCGGCCCGTTCCAGCAGGTGTTTCTGTATCTGATTCTGTTTCTGCCGTTTGGCATTCTGTTGTTTCTCATGTTGCGACGGACGGCGGACCCGTTCGGTGCGGGAATGTTTGGGAGTTTTGTCCGGTCACCGGCCAAGCGGTTCCAGGCATCAGATCAACGGAATACGTTCGACGACGTCGCCGGCATGGAGCACGCCAAGCGCGAGCTGCAGGAGGTCGTTGAGTTCCTGAAGGATCCCGCGAAGTTCCAGCGGCTGGGGGCCCAGATCCCCAAGGGCGTGCTGCTGATGGGCCCTCCCGGAACCGGCAAGACGCTGCTGGCCCGCGCGGTGGCCGGCGAGGCGGGCGTGCCGTTCTACTCGATCAACGGGTCGGAATTCATCCAGATGTTCGTCGGCGTGGGGGCCAGCCGCGTGCGCGACATGTTCAAGTCCGCGAAGGAATCGGCTCCCTGCATCCTGTTCATCGATGAGATCGACGCCGTCGGCCGCATTCGGGGCGCCGGGCTGGGGGGCGGGCACGACGAACGCGAACAGACGCTGAACCAGATTCTCAGCGAGATGGACGGGTTCAACCAGTCGGAGGCGGTGATCGTGATCGCCGCCACGAACCGGCCGGACGTCCTCGACCCGGCGCTGCTTCGACCCGGGCGGTTTGACCGGCATGTGGCCGTCGATCGACCCACCCGCGAGGACCGCCTCGGCATCCTCAAAGTGCACGTCCGCAAGGTGCCGCTGGCCGACAATGTCGACCTCGATCGGATCGCCGGCAGCACCATCGGCTTTTCCGGGGCCGACCTGCGGAACCTGGTCAACGAGGCCGCGCTGAACGCCACCCGGGAAAGCAAGACGGCCGTCGACCGCGAAGACTTCGAGGTCGCCAAGGACCGCATCCTGATGGGGACCAAGCGGGAGGACATCCTCGACGAGTACGAGCGCGAAATGACGGCCTATCACGAGGCCGGCCACGCCGTCGTCGCCTGGTACACCCCCGAGGTCGACCCCGTTCACAAGGTGACCATCGTCCCCCGCGGGCGAGCGCTGGGGTTCACCGAATTCCAGCCTGAAGAGGAACTGCACCACATCGGCGAACGCCGACTGCATGCCCGGCTGACCATGAGCCTGGGCGGCCGCGCGGCTGAAAAGCTTGTGTTCAACGAATACTCCGCCGGAGCAGAGGACGACCTCAAACGGAGCACCGACCTCGCCCGCCGGATGATCGCCCACCTGGGCATGAGCGACGTCATCGGCCCCGCGGCCTTCCGCGGCGCTGAGGAGCACCCCTTCCTGGGCAAGGAAATCCACGAACAGCGGCAGTACAGCGAGCGCACCGCCCAGGTCATCGACGAGGAAATCCAGCGGTTCCTCAACGAGGCCCAGGAACGCGCCATGCATCTGCTGAATGAGCGCCGCGGCGATCTCGACAAGGTCGCCGAGGCCCTGCTCAAGTCCGAGGTGCTGGACCGCGAAGCGCTGATCATTCTCATCGGAGCGCCCCAGCCGCGGAAGTACTTGCCGACGAAACAGCAGGTCATCGCGACCTGATGGAAGCCGCGAACGACGCCGGCGGAGCCCATGCCGTCGGCGCTCCGGCGCGGCCTTCGTCCGGCTCGACGGTCAGGGCGCCGGGTCCGCGGGGGGCGGCTCTTCGCCAGGCGACTCGTGCGGCGACTGAAACTGCAGCCGGAACCGCTCGTTGTAGCTCATCAGATCGATCCGACGGCCTGGAATGTCCAGCCGGATCGACGACGGGCTGCCGGCCATGGCAGGCCCTGACCAGTTCAACAGTTCCCGGCCGCTGAGCTTGTCGAGCGCCTGCAGGTCGAATCGCGAGACGTACAGGGTGTTGGTTCCGGCGATCTTCTGTTCAGTCCGATAGCCGGCCAGCAGGATCACGGGATTGTCGTCGAACTGGTTCAGAATGATGTTCTGACCGCGGATGGTCTTCTTCCAGGCCAGCGTCCGCGTCGCACGATCGAACGCATAAAGTTCCCCATGCGCGCGGACGCCCTTCAGCGAGATGTACGAGTAGTCGTCATGCCCCCAGCCGTTCATCAGCACGTACACCCGACCGGAATCCGCGAACAGCCAGCGTTCCTGGCGGGTCCGCAGCGCGGCGACGGGAACCGTCCCCAGGTCCGTGCGCTCCCCCGTCCGGGTGTCGACCACAGCCACCTTGCCATCCGGCGTCAGCGCGGTCAGCTCGTTCCGGCCCGTGCGACTGAACTCCGACTCCCGCGGGAACGTCAGCTCCCAGGCGGCCTCGCCAGAGTGCGGACGCATCGCCGCCAGCGCGATCGTCGGCCGGATCGGGCTGTAGCGCCGCTGGACCGTCAGCACCTGATCCTGATCGACTTCGAACGCGGCGTCGAACACGCTCGCCAGCGACTCGCCCGGCAGCGGCCGCCCGTCCAGCAGATGAAACGCGGCCGGCGCCCCGGTCTCGTTCACCTTCGATACGCACACGGCGTCCCCGTCGACCACCAGCAGCGACGATGACGCCATCCCCTGACGCCGCCAGCGCTCCTGGCCGGTCAGGAGGTCGAACACCGCCAGCTCGCGCTGCCCCAAGACGACCACTGTCCGCCCCGACACCGCCACCAGCGGACCGATTCGCCGTTCCTGCGACGCTGACGCGAATTCGCCCGTCAGCGCCAGACCGGTTCGCGCCGCGCGGACCGCGCCGGATTCCTCGCTGAAGTACCAGTAGTACTCCGGCTGACGCACGAACCTGGCTGGGAACGGCCAGGTCCACAGCACCCGGCGATCAACCGGAGACATCGCCACCAGCGACCCCCGCTGCGCCATCAGCGCGATTCCGCCGCTTGCCACGACCAGCGGCGAGGGTTCGTACCGATGTCCCGACGACGATCCCAGGGGCGTCACCCATTCGCGTTCCCCCGTGCTGCGCGAAATGCAGGCCAGCCCGTCCCAGACCGCTTCGACCATCAGCGACCGGCCTTGGAACCACTCCGCGGGACGCCCCTGCAGAATGATTTCCGACAGGAATCCGGGACCGAACTCAAAACCCGTCCGCGCCAGTTCGCAATCGCCGATGCGCCACGCCAGAGCCGGATCCGGTTCGGGTTGCGGCGGGTGGGCCGCCAGCCAGTTGTCGGCCCAGGTGCCGATGTGTTCCCCCGACGGCGTCGCCGCGTCGCCAGACGCTTTCAAAGCTTCCGCCACGCGCCGCCCGTCATTCGCCGACCCCGCCCTGGCCCAGGCGTCGGCAAGTCGCATCAGCGAGTCGGCGTGCTCGCCCCATTCATCCGCCCGCAGCGATCGCAACTGCGCCTCCGCCGTGCCGGGCTGGTCCGCCTGCAACGCCTCGTCGGCCAGCGCGACGGCCAGCTTCCGACCGTCCGGATGAAACCGGAACACGAGTTCCAGCGCCGCCATCCGGTCCGTTCCCGCGCGGCGCGCTTCCTCCAGTTCGCCGCGGATTCGCGCATCCAGCGCCGGGCGATCGCCTTCCGGAAGCCCCTGCCAGATCTGTTCCAGGCGCGTCGACAACCAGGCCGGCGTTTGCAGCGTCAACCGTCCGTCCCGCACGGGCGACGAGACATTCCCCGCCGCTT
>JAHBXU010000032.1 GCA_019636315.1 Planctomycetaceae bacterium
AAAAAATCCAGGCTGGCGAAATGGGTTTCGACCGCGTCATCGCCACTCCCGATATGATGGGCGTGGTCGGTCCTCTGGGGCGAGTCCTGGGGCCGCGGGGTTTGATGCCGTCGCCCAAGGCGGGCACCGTGACGCAGGATGTGGCGACCGCGGTTCGGGAGTATAAGGCGGGCAAGGTGGAGTTTCGTTGCGACAATGCGGGAATTGTGCACTGTGTGGTTGGCAAGTTGTCCTTCAGCAAGGAGCAGCTGGTGGACAACATCAGTGCGTTGATGGCGCTGCTGCATTCGCTCAAGCCGCAATCGGCTAAGGGGGCCTATGTGAGGAGCATCACCGTCTCGGCGACGCAGACGCCCGGGATTCGCGTGACGGCCGCCTGACATTGTTTTCTGCCGCCCCGCTGGCCCCATGGGGGTTTGATTCGGGGTGTGTGGCGTGGACGTGGGGAATTCGGGGACAGCAAGCGGAGATAACAGCAGGCAATGAGCAAGGCCGTCAAAGACATGATGATCAGCGGGATCCGCGAGCGCCTGGGCGATTGTCGCGATCTGTTGGTGGTTGATGTGTCGCGGCTGGATGCCGTGACAGACAACAAGTTCCGGTTGGCGTTGCGCGAGCGGGGTATTCAGATCCTGCAGGTCAAGAACACGCTCGTCCGGAAAGTCCTGGAGTCCACGGGAGGGGGGTCTCTGGATCATTGCCTCCAGGGGCCTTCCGCGATTGTGTGGGGCGGCGAAGACGCTGTTGCTTTGTCCAAGGAGATCGCTCGCTGGGCGAAGGAATTGGAGCCACTGCAGATCAAGGGGGCGACCGTCGATGGTCAACCGCTTAATGCGGCGGCTGTGGACGCGTTGAGTAAAAGCCCAGGCCGACTGGAATTGCTGGGGCAGATCTCCGGGCTGCTGCTCAGTCCGGGGGCGCGACTATCCGCGGCACTGTTGGGCCCTGGCGGCAAGTTGCAGGGTCAGATCAAGACGCTTGCCGAAGGCGATGCGGGGAGCGAGACGGCAGCGTAGGACCGTCGACTTTACGTAGGCTCCATCCGCGCGTGGTGGAGCATCGGGAATCACACGTACCGGTCGGCGGACACTACCGGCGAACGGATATTATCCACGGGAGATTGAAGCATGGCGACAGCAGAAGCAACCGAAACCACGGCGACGCAGTTTGATTCGGCGACGAAAGAGATGGGCGACAAGCTCGTCAGCCTGACTCTCCTCCAGGCCAAGGCGCTGTCCGACTACCTGAAGGAAGTGCACGGAATCGAACCGGCCGGCGGCGGCATGATGGTGGCCATGCCGAGCGGCGACGGTGGCGGAGCCGCAGCAGTTGAGGAGCAGACAGAGTTCAAGGTTGTCCTCACGGGTTTCGGCGATCAGAAGATCGGCGTCATCAAGGCCGTCCGGGCCATCACAGGTCTGGGGCTCAAGGAAGCCAAGGACTTGGTCGAAGGTGTTCCGAGCCCGGTGAAGGAAGGGGTCTCGAAGGAAGAGGCCGAGAAGCTGAAGAAGGAGCTCGAGGACGCCGGCGCGACGGTCGAACTCAAGTAGTTCTGGCGGTCAGGGGGGCAAGGCCGCGTAACTGTCGGTTGCGCGGCCGCGCGCCGGGTTGCAACGCCACTGAGGGGACCGATTCTCGAATAGCTTCGACGATTGTTGGGAATCTTTGGAGAATGGTGGCGGAGCCCTTGCCCGTCGGCGCGTGATTTGCAATCATTACGAATGTCTTCGCGGCCTCAGGGAAAGGGAGGGGTCCCTGGGGAGAGGTTGCTGCTGTAGGGAGCATGTCGGGGTGACCATGCCGCCAACCGGAGTTGGCTTGACTGTTGCCGCCGCAACATTGATGCCGGTTGTACGATCCGGTGCAGGTGCGCGCTGTGAGGCGTTCAGGGGCGGCCGGTTGATTCACGAATTGTCTCGGACTCGAGGAGTTGCCCGATTGAGACGGAGCCTTGGCCGCGGCAGCGACACTCGCAGCAAAAAGAGGTCATCTGCGTCCCCGAGTTGCATGCCAGGGCGTGTTTCGCGATCGGTGGTGCATTTCGCGATGCATGCAAGTATGGAGAAGGTCGTGCTGGACTCGCCGGTGCCCGCATGACAATGGGACAATGACGTTGGTCTGTCTGGCCCGCGCTGCATGCGAATGCTGTGGTGGATGCGTAAGCGACGCCGACTGACAAGCCTGAAATCAGACGGGAAGAGATTGAAGAATGCCGATTCCTGCTCAGCGGATTATTAAAACGGAGAGCGTTCGCAACTTCGGACGGTTGCCAGGTGAGTTCGAGTTGTCCGATCTCACGCGAATTCAGACGGAATCGTTCGATAAATTCCTGCAATATGACAAAAAGCCTGATGCGCGCCGCAATCAGGGGCTCGAGGAAATCCTCCGTGAGGTGTTTCCGATTGAGAGCTACGACGGGCAGTATCGGTTGGAGTATGTCAAATACGAATTGGGTCGGCCGCGCTATACTCCAATGGAGTGCCGTCAGCTGCGTCTGACGTATGGCCGCCCGTTTCGGATCTGGCTGCGGCTTGTGAAGGAGCAGCCGGTTGAGGAGGAGGTGTATCTGGGCGATATGCCGATCATGATCGGCGGCGGCGAGTTCATCATCAATGGCGCGGAGCGCGTCGTGGTGAGTCAGTTGCACCGCTCGCCTGGCGTCGATTTCGTTTTGACTGCCGAGCCGGGCGATCGGGATATGCACTCCTGTCGGGTGATTCCCGAGCGGGGCAGCTGGATTGAACTGGTTGTCAGCAAGAAAGACACGCTGGGCGTCCGGATCGATCAGAGCGGCAAGTTTTCAGCGATGACGCTGCTTCGGGCGATGGAGCCTGATTACAGCACCAACACGGCGCTGTTACGGTTGTTCTATGACGTGCAGTCAGCGAAGGTTGTCCGGTCCAATGCGGGCGAGGCGCTCGTGGGGGCTTATGCCGCAGAGGATGTGATCTATCCGGCAGGCCATGAGCGGTGCGGCGAGATTATTACCGAGTGCTGTCAGGTTATCTCCGCGGAGCAGGCGGCGGAGATTGCAGAGTCGGGGTTGAAGACGGTTGAGGCGATTCATGGTCCGGAAGACATGCTGATTCTGAACAGCGTGTTGGAGGACAACACGCTGAGTCATGAAGAGGCTTTGCTGCGAATTTATCAGCGGCTGCGTCCCGGTAATCCGCCGCAGCTGGAGAAGGCGATCGACCTGTTCCATGAGAAGTTTTTCGATGTGAATCGGTATCGTCTGGGGCGTGTCGGACGATTCCGCATTAATCGCAAGTTTGATCAGGACATTCCTGATGACGAGATGACGCTCCGTGCGCAGGATTTCGTCAGCGCGATTCGTTACCTCGTGCGATTGCGCATCGGCGATCCCTCGGCCCATGTGGATGATATTGACAACCTGGGGAATCGGCGGCTGCGGACAATCGATGAGCTGGCGACCGACGAGGTTCGTAAGGGATTTCTGAAGTTGCGGAGGACGGTGCAGGAGCGGATGAGTCTCAAAGATGTCGAGGATATGACGCCCCGCACTTTGATCAATCCGAAGAGTGTGTCGGCCGCCATTGAGTTCTTTTTCGGCCGCAGTGAACTGTCGCAGGTGGTCGACCAGACGAACCCGTTGTCGATGCTGACGCACGAGCGGCGCTTGAGTGCGCTGGGGCCGGGTGGTTTGAATCGGAAGCGAGCCGGCTTCGAAGTCCGCGACGTCCATATCTCACACTACGGCCGGATTTGTCCGATTGAAACACCGGAAGGTACGAACATCGGATTGATCTCCAGTCTGAGTCTGTTTGCCAAAGTGGACGACTATGGCTTCCTGGTCACTCCGTACCGGAAGATTGAGCACGGCAAGGTGCTCGAAGAGATTGAGTGGTTGCGGGCCGATGAAGAGTCGGAGGTGTTTGTGGCGCCGGCCGACACGCCGATCGTCAATGGGAAGATTTCGGAAGACCGGGTGCTCGCGCGTTACCGCAACGACGTGCACTGGGTCGAGACGAAGCAGGTGCAGTTCATTGACGTCGCCCCGAGCCAGATGGTGGGGATTTCCGCTGGATTGATTCCCTTCCTGGAGCACGACGACGCCAACCGGGCGTTGATGGGTTCCAACATGCAGCGGCAGGCCGTGCCTTTGCTGGTGGCCGAGGCGCCGATTGTGGGGACCGGTCTGGAAGAGCAGGTGCCGACCTATTCGGGCATGGTGCAACGCGCCGAGCGGGCCGGAAAAGTGACGTATGTGGATGCGAACGTCGTCGAGGTTGACGGCAAGCGGTATCCGCTGCGGAAATTCACCGGACTGAACGAACGGACGTGCCTCAATCAGACGCCGCTGGTGTCGATGGGGCAGCGGGTGAAGAAGGGGGAAATTCTTTGCGATAGCGCGGCAACACGCGACGGCATCCTGGCTCTTGGGCGGAACGTGCTTGTCGCGTTCATGTCCTGGGAGGGGTACAACTTCGAAGACGCGATCATTCTTTCGGAGCGACTCGTGAAGGACGACGTTTACACGTCGATCCACATTGATGAGTTCGACGTCGAAATCCGGGAGACGAAACTGGGTCGCGAGGAGTTCACGCGGGACATTCCGAATGTGAGCGAGAAGGCGCTTCGCCATCTGGACGAAAGCGGAGTTGTGGCTGTTGGAACGCGCGTCGTCCCCGGAGATATTCTGGTCGGCAAGGTGTCGCCAAAGGCGAAGTCGGAGTTGACGCCGGAAGAAAAACTGCTGCATGCGATTTTCGGCCGGGCTGGCGAAGATGTGAAAAACGAGTCCCTCGAAGTCCCCAGCGGCGTCGAAGGGATCGTCATTCATACGGAGAAGTTCGCCCGCAAGATGAGTCTGACCGAGGCGGAACGGAAGGCATACGACGGCGAGATCCGCAAGGCGGAGAAGACGTCGCAGGAGCAGATTTCCGCAAAGTTCCTGGAGTTTCTTGCCGAGTTGGAGCGAACGCTGGGGCGTCATCTGACTGACGACGACGGCCGCGAGATCCGGGCGCTCGATGACCCCAAGGCGGTGTCGGAATATGCTCGTGATTTCGAGTCGCACTTTGAGAAGTTGGATTTCCGCTCCCCACAGAAGCAGGCGGACGCGAGGAAGACGATCAAGGATTTTTGGCCGACGGTCGAGGACGTCATTGAGGAGGCCGATCACCGGATCAACAGTCTGAAGCGCGGCGAGGAACTTCCCAGCGGCGTGCTGCAGATGGTGAAGGTGTACGTCGCATCCAAGCGGCAGATTTCCGTCGGAGACAAGATGGCCGGCCGTCACGGCAACAAAGGGGTGATCTCAAAGGTCCTCCCGGAGGCCGACATGCCGTACTTGGAAGACGGCACACCGATCGACATTATTCTGAACCCGCTGGGCGTGCCAAGCCGCATGAATGTGGGGCAGATCCTGGAGACGCACCTTGGCTGGGCGGCGTCCAAGCTTGGATTCCGGGCGATTTGTCCGGTCTTCGATGGGTGCACAGAAGAAGAGATGCGGGAATGCCTGGAGTCTGCCGGGGTTCCTGTCGACGGGAAGTCGGTGCTTTATGACGGCCGCACGGGCGAACCGGTGGAGCAGAAGGTGACGGTGGGCATGATCTACATGCTCAAACTGCACCACCTGGTGGATGACAAGGTGCACGCCCGCGCGACGGGTCCGTACTCGCTCATTACCCAGCAGCCGCTGGGCGGAAAGGCCCGTTTCGGCGGCCAGCGGTTCGGCGAGATGGAAGTGTGGGCGCTGGAAGCCTATGGCGCCGCATACATTCTGCAGGAACTGTTGACCGTCAAGAGCGATGATGTGGAAGGCCGCACGAAGATTTACGAATCGATGGTGAAGGGCGAGAACACGCTCGAAGCCGGCACGCCCGCCAGTTTCGACGTGCTCAACAACGAGATTCGTGGATTGTGTTTGAATCTGCAGTTGGAAAAGACCCACGCATAAAGCGGCGGTCTCGAGCGTCCGGCGTGAATGTGTGTGCCTGGTAAAGCCTCCGTCGAGGATGACTGTGCGGTTGAACCGGGCACTCAGATAACGCTACTCCCAATCCCCTGCTCCCTATTCGCTATTTTGAGAACATGAGCGCTGGCGAAACTGCCTACGATCGCGTTAACGACTACGGCTCCGTGAAGATCGGGTTGGCGAGCCCGCACGATATTCGGAGCTGGTCTTTCGGCGAAGTGAAGAAGCCGGAGACGATTAACTACCGGACATATCGCCCGGAACGGGACGGCCTGTTCTGTGAGCGGATTTTCGGTCCGGAGAAGGACTGGGAATGCGCCTGCGGCAAGTACCGCGGGATGAAGTACAAGGGCATGATCTGCGATCGGTGCGGCGTCAAAGTGACGCACAGCCGCGTGCGTCGTAAACGCATGGGGCATATTGAACTGGCGGCGCCGGTCGTGCACATCTGGTTCTTCAAGAGCATGCCGAGCCGCTTGGGCGCGCTGCTCAACGTCAAGACGACCAGCCTGGAGAAGGTGATTTATTTTCAGGACTACGTCGTCACCGATCCGGGAGACACGCCCCTGCGGATGAGCCAACTGCTCACCGAGGAGGATGCGCGCGAAGCCCGGGCCAAGTACGGCGAAGGTTCCTTTGAAGTTGAGATGGGAGCGGAAGCTGTTCTTAAGCTCTTGCAGAAGCTGAATCTCGTTGAGTTGTCGGTGCAGTTGCGTGAAGAGCTGCGTGAAACCGGCAGCCAGCAGAAGTCGAAGGATCTGATCAAGCGGCTCAAGATCGCCGAAGCGCTGCGCGACAGCGACAATCGCCCGGAATGGATGGTGCTGGATGTGATTCCGGTCATTCCTCCCGATCTGCGTCCGCTGGTGTTGCTCGACTCCGGGAACTTCGCCACGAGCGATCTGAACGACCTGTACCGGCGAATCATCAACCGCAACAACCGGCTCAAAAAGCTGGTCGACTTGAATGCACCGGAAGTCATCGTCCGCAACGAAAAGCGGATGCTGCAGCAGTCTGTGGATGCGTTGTTCGACAACAATCGCTGCAAGCGGCCCGTGCTGGGATCGTCGAATCGCCCGCTCAAGTCGCTGACCGACATGATCAAGGGCAAGCAGGGCCGGTTCCGCGAGAACCTGCTGGGCAAGCGGGTCGACTATTCGGCCCGGTCCGTCATTGTCGTCGGACCGGAGCTGGAGCTGCATCAGTGTGGCCTGCCGAAGAAGATCGCGCTCGAACTGTTTCAGCCATTCGTGATCCGGCGACTCAAGGAACTGGGACATGCCGATACGATCAAATCGGCCAAGCGGATGCTCGAGCGCAAGGACGAAGAGGTTTGGGACATTCTGGACGAGGTGATTACGAATCATCCGGTCCTGCTCAATCGCGCCCCAACCCTGCATCGTATGGGCATTCAGGCGTTCGAGCCCATCCTGGTGGAAGGGAACGCCATCCGCATCCACCCGCTGGTGTGCAAGGGATTTAATGCGGACTTTGACGGCGACCAGATGGCGGTGCACCTTCCGCTGTCGATCGAAGCCCAGGTGGAAGCGTCGACACTGATGATGTCGACGCACAACATCTTCTCGCCGGCCAACGGCCATCCGATCATCACGCCGTCCCAGGACATTGTGATGGGTTGCGCCTATACAACGCTCAAGCGGGCCGGCCACATGGGGGAAGGCATGACCTTCGCCTCGGTGCGCGAACTGATGATGGCGTATGCCCACGGAAAACTGGCGCGTCATGCCATCATCAAGCTCCGCCTGCCTCGCGACCGCCGTATCAAAGGAGAGGGAGCCGAGCGCTACAAGCCCGGCGACGTCGTGGAAACGACGGTCGGTCGTGTGATGTTTAATGACATCCTGCCGGGCAGCATGGCGTTCTACAACCTCACGATGAAGAGCCGCGATCTGTCCAATGTGATCTCGGACTGCTATCTCGAACTCGGGCGGCTCAAGACGATCAAGCTGCTGGACGATATGAAGCAGTTCGGATTCCATGAGTCGACGCGGAGCGGCCTCTCGTTTGCCACGAGCGATCTGGTGACTGCACCCAACAAGGACAAGGAGATTGCCGACGCAGAGCATGAAGTGCTCAAGCAGCAGAAGCTGTTCGACCGCGGCATCATCACCAACCAGGAGCGGTATAACAAAGTTCTCGATACGTGGACGCACTGTCGCGAACAGATCACCAAGTCCATGATGCGCGAGCTCGAGAGCGATCTGCGCGAGGACGGGACGTACGTGAATCCGATCTACCTGATGTCGGATTCAGGTGCTCGCGGTGGTATCGAGCAGATTCGGCAGCTGGCCGGCATGCGGGGGTTGATGGCCAAGCCGAGCGGAGAAATCATCGAGACACCGATTAAGGCCAACTTCCGTGAGGGGCTCTCCGTGCTGGAGTATTTCAGCTCGACGCACGGCGCCCGTAAGGGGTTGGCGGATACCGCGCTCAAGACGGCTGACTCCGGATATCTGACGCGCAAGCTGGCGGATATCTGTCAGAACGTTGTGATTACTCGCGAGAATTGCGGTACGACGAAAGGGGTCACGCGCGGCGTGCTCTATCGTGGAGAGAAGGTGGAAGTCAGTCTGGCGGACGCCATTCGCGGACGCGTGAGCCGGACGAACATCGTCAATCCGATTACCGACGAAGTTGTCGTTCGTGAAGATGAACTCATCACCGTGGAGATCGCTCGCAAGATTGAGGATATGGGCCTGGAGCGAATTCAGGTCCGTAGTCCGATGACGTGCGAGGCCGAGTTGGGCATTTGCCGACTGTGCTACGGGATGGATCTGTCGACCGGAGCCAAGGTCGAGGAAGGGCTGGCGGTGGGGATCATTGCTGCTCAGTCGATCGGCGAACCGGGGACGCAATTGACGATGCGGACATTCCATATCGGTGGAACGGCCCACCGGGACGTGGAGCAAAGCGACCTGAAGTCAAAGAAGTCGGGTCGCGTCCGATTCGCGCGTGTGCGGAGCGTGGTCAATTCAGACGGCAAGAACGTCGTCCTCACCCGGAACGGCGAGATCATCATCATCGACCCCAAGGAGCGGGAATTGGAGCGGTACACGATCCCCAACGGGGCCGTACTGCTCGTGGATGAAGACAGCGACGTGCAGGAGGGGCAGGTCCTCTGTCAGTGGGACCCTCACGCGGTGCCGATTCTCGCAGAAGTCGGCGGTAAGGTGCGCTATGAGGACCTTGTCGAAGGCAAGTCTGTGAAGACGGAAACCGATCCCAGCGGACACACGCGCCGCACGGTGATCGAACATCGCGGTGAATTGCATCCCCAGATCATCCTGGAGGATGGCGCGGGCAAGATTCTCGATTACTACTATCTGCCGGAACGGGCCAGCATTGAAGTCAAGGATGGCGTGCAGATTGCCGCGGGGGCCGTGCTGGCGAAGAATCCGCGTGAATCGGCCGGAACGCAGGACATCACCGGTGGTCTGCCGCGCGTGACGGAGTTGTTCGAGGCTCGTAAGCCAAAGGATCCGGCCATCATTGCCGAGATCGACGGTGAGGTCGAGATTCTCCAGGAAAAGAAGCGCGGCAAGCGCGTGATCGTCGTTCACGGTCCGGAAGGGACTGACATCGAACACATCGTGCCGCACAACAAGCAAGTGATGGTGCACACGGGCGACCATGTCCGCGCGGGCGAAGCCCTGGTCCGGGGGCCGCTGGTTCCTCACGACATTCTGCGAGTCAGCGGTGAAGAAGCCGTTCAGCAATACCTGCTGCACGAGATTCAGAACGTGTACCGAGCGCAGCGGGTCGATATCGATGACAAGCACATCGAGATCGTGGTCGCTCAAATGTTGCGGAAAGTCCGCGTCGACAATGTTGGCGACACGGAGATGTTGCCGGGAATTGTGATCGACAAGTTCGAGTTTCGCCGCATCAATCAGGAATTGATGAATTGCGTTCGCGTGACCGACTCGGGCGAGACGGAGTTCCAGGAAGGGGACATCGTGGCGATGGCGACGATCCAGGAAGTCAATTCTCTGATCGAAGCCGATGGGGGAAGCCCGGCCCAGTATGCCAAGCCGCGGCCGGCGACCGCCAGCACTCAGCTTCTGGGGATTACGAAGGCGGCTGTCCAGAGCGACAGCTTTATTTCGGCAGCCAGCTTCCAGGAAACGACCAAGGTGTTGACCGAAGCGGCCCTGGCGGGCAAGGTCGACGGCTTGCGAGGACTCAAGGAAAACGTGATTCTGGGACACCTCATTCCCGCGGGAACTGGCTTCAAAACGCATCAGAACTCCGAGGTTCGTATTCGTCCTGAAGCGTTGATGGAGCAGAAGGCGGAACGGGATCGGATTCTGGCGGCCCGACGCGAAATGCTGAGCGAATCCCAGCAGGACGGCTTTCTGGACGACGGCGGCAGCACCCGGCGTTCGCCTCTGGCTGACCTGACTGCCGACGATTGACACACTTCGAGCCACGACGGCGAGGGAATCCTCGCCGTTCGGCGTCTTGACGTGACTGCAAAACTTGACGATCTGCGGCCGCACAGTTAAAGTCGCCGATCCGACACAGACTCCATTCTCCGAATCGAATTGACTTCCTAGCGACTGGTTTCCATGCCCACAATCAATCAGCTTGTGCGCAAGCCGCGCAAGACTCAGCAAGCCAAGAGCAAGACGCCCTTGCTTGAAGGATGCCCGCAGAAGCGGGGCGTCTGTCTCCAGGTGAAGACGATGACCCCGAAGAAGCCGAACTCGGCGCTGCGGAAGGTGGCGAGAGTCCGCCTGTCGAACGGCAAGGAGGTCACCGCGTATGTTCCCGGTGAGGGGCACAATCTTCAGGAGCACTCGATTGTACTGATTCGCGGCGGTCGTGTCCGCGACCTGCCGGGTGTGCGCTATAAGATCATTCGCGGCGTTCTGGATACGCTCGGGGTTGATGGGCGGCGGCAGGCCCGCAGTCGTTATGGCGCCAAGCGCCCCAAGCGTTGAGTCCACTTGGTCGGGCGATTGTGTTGCCCGGCGCCCCTTTCACAAGATATCACGATCGAACTTCGCGTCACCGATGGCAAAACAATTCACGGCAAGCCGAACTCAGTTGCGACCCGACGCCCGGTATGGGTCGGTGCTGGCCTCGAAGTTCATCAACTGTCTGATGCACGACGGGAAGAAGAGCATTGCAGAACGGGCGTTTTACGAGGCGCTGGATCTCGTCTCCAAGCGCGTCCCCGAAGTGTCGCCGATTGAAGTATTCAAGCAGGCTGTTGATCACGTGAAGCCGTCGATCGAAGTGCGGTCGAAGCGGGTCGGCGGTGCCACTTATCAGGTGCCGACGCCGGTCAATCAGAAGCGTCAGCAGACGTTGGCGATTCGCTGGATTCTGGCCGCTGCCCGGGGACGAACGGGACGGCCGATTGCCCCGAGTCTGGCCGACGAGTTCGTGGCCGCCTACAAGCGTGAAGGGACGGCCATGACAACTCGCGAAAACATTCACCGCATGGCCGAGGCAAACAAGGCCTTTGCGCACTTTGCCTGGTGACAGCGGCGATTCTTGATACCGGAGTGAACCCGGCCTTCTCGCAGGAAGGCCGGGTTTTTTGCCAGTTTCGTCCGAGCAAAATGGGCCTCCGGAGGGGCTTGAGCCGCCCGGCGGAGATGAGCCCCGGCGGCTGGGGGGCCACTGACGTTGCCTCCCGTGTCACCGTTCGGTTGTGGTGGATTGCAGAATTGAGGCCGTTTCCATGCCGACCGCAATCGAGAATCTTCGGAATATCGGCATTATTGCGCACATCGACGCCGGCAAGACGACGACGACGGAGCGCATTCTCTATTACGCCGGCGCGTCGCACAAACTGGGTGAAGTCGACGAGGGCACGACCAAAACCGACTATGACCCGGAGGAGGCGCAGCGCGGCATCACCATTTATTCTGCTGCGGTGACGTGCCATTGGCTCGGGAAGACAATCAATATCATCGACACACCGGGCCATGTGGATTTCACGGCTGAAGTTCAGCGCAGCCTCCGTGTGCTCGATGGTGCGGTGGTCATCTTCAGCGCCGTGGAAGGGGTCGAAGCGCAGAGCGAAACGGTCTGGCGACAGGCGAACGACTTCCGGGTTCCGCGGATCTGTTTCATCAACAAGATGGACCGCGTGGGCGCCGACTTCCAGCGAACTTTTGACCAGGTTGCCAAGCGGCTCCAGGCGCATCCCGTCGCCTTGAGCGTCCCGATGGGCGCTGGGTCGCCGCCGCAGCCTCAGGCGTTCGAGGGCATTATCGACCTGGTGGAAATGAAGGCGCTGTACTTCGACGCGGAGTCGAAAGGGCAGAAGGTTGAGACGCGGGAGATTCCCGAGGCCTATGCGTCTTATGCCGCGCATTGGCGGGCCAAACTTCTCGATGCCGTGTCGATGCTGGATGATGAAATTATGCAGGCCTACCTGGAAGGCGAGGAGGTGCCTGCCGCACGGATCCACATGACACTTCGCACGGCGACGCTGGGTCAGCAGTTGCAACCTTTGTTTGTCGGGAGTTCACTCGATTACTGCGGTGTGCAGCCCGTGCTCGACGGCGTGGTGCGTTATCTCCCGAGTCCGCTCGATCGTCCTCCCGTCACGGGCATGAATCCCCATCCGAAGAAGGAGTCACTGGAAACGCGCAAGCCGGACGCCACAGAGCCGTTCGCAGGACTCGTATTCAAGATCCATGCAGATCAGCACACGGAGCTGTATTTTGTGCGCGTCTATTCGGGGACGCCGAAAAGCGGTTCGCGCATGCTGAACCCCCGAACGGACAAGAAAGAACTGATCAGTCAGCTGTGGCACATTCAGGCTGACCAGCGGGAGAAAATTGAAGCGGATGAAGTCTCTGCCGGAGACATCGTGGGGATCATCGGTCCGAAGGACTCGGCAACCGGGGACACCTTGTGCGACCAGCGGCATCCGATTGTCCTGGAGAACATCACGTTTCCCGAGCCGGTCATCTCGATGGCGGTCGAACCCGACTCGAGCGCCGAACGGAAAAAGCTGGAGGACGCTCTGCAGCGATTGGCGCGTCAGGATCCGACGTTTCGCGCACGCGTGAACGAGGAGACGGGGCAGACAATCATCAGCGGCATGGGCGAGTTGCACCTGGAGGTGCTCAAAAATCGGATGGAGCGTGACTTCCATTTGAAGGTTCGCGTTCACAAGCCTCGCGTGAGTTATCGCGAAACGGTGCGTGGTCCGGGGGAGGCGACAGGTGAGTTCAGCCGCACGCGTGATGGGGAAACACAGTTCGCACGTGTGACCATTCGTGTTGAGCCGTTTGATGGCGAAGAACCGGTCACCGTCAAGAATGCGATTAAACCGGGCAAGCTTCCGGCGGAGATGCGGCGTGTGCTCGAACAAACCGTTGAGGAGGCCGCGCTTTCGGGGGGAATCGTCGGTTGCCCGCTGATGAAAGTACGGTTTGTGATCGAGGATTGCAGTTTTCGGGAGGGGGAGACGACCGAAGACGCGGTTCGTGCTGCGGCCACCCACGCTGCACAGGACGCCCTCAGTGCCGCGAAAACGGCGCTGCTGGAACCAGTCATGCGATTGGAAGTCACGACACCCGGGGATTATGTCGGAAACATTCAGGCGGATTTGAACACGCGCCGGGCAATTATCGTGGGGAGTGAACAACGGGGCGTGCTGACGGTATTGACGGCGGAAGTGCCGCTCGCTCAGATGTTCGGCTATTCGTCGCAAGTGCGAAGTCTTTCGCAAGGTCGGGCTTCGTATTCCATGGAGCCGCTGAAGTACGACCTGGCTCCCGCGTCCACAATGGAGGAAATGCTGGGCTGACAGGAGTTCAGGGGCGCCTTCGGGGTGAGGGGCGACATCTCGAGCGACTTGGACGCGTCGCGAAAGGGCCGTCAATCCAGCGGGGGGCCGACATGGCGAACGCAAGTGCCCTTTGCCGTCAAGGCCTGGACGTCCAGGGGGCGGGAATTTCCAGGAATTGTTGAGGTTCGTCGGGCTCCAGATTAACTCTTTTGAATGAAACTACTTCGCAATTTATTGACAACACAAAACGGCCTCATTACGATCATCGACTTTCCCGCCGACGGGAGGCTCGAGGCGGAGCCGTTGATCAGTCTAACTTGTTTGTGAAGGGATACTTGGGTGTCCGGACTTGGGGAGCGAATTCGCATTCGCATGGAAGCCTACGATCACAGCGTGCTGGATCAGTCGGCGACTGACATTGTGGACACGGCCAAGCGGACCGGTGCAGTCGTGCACGGCCCGATCCCTTTGCCGACGCGGATTGAGCGGTACACCGTCCTGCGGAGTCCGCACATTGACAAGAAGTC
>JAHBXU010000320.1 GCA_019636315.1 Planctomycetaceae bacterium
TGCGCGTCGGCGGCGGACCTGTGACTGTCGTTGGTCCACAATCTGATCTTGGAAGCGACTTCGACAATACGGGCGAGGTGATTGTCGGGCCGGCCGGACGGATTGATGTCGACGGCACTTTCGTTAACCTCAATCAGCTCACTGTCGAGGGATTTGTTTCCATTCACGGACTCCTCGACCTGCGCGAGGGCGGGCGGCTCACCGTGCCGATTGAGGCCCGTCCGGAAGACTTCGGTCCACCCCAGATCAGCATTTCGAGCGAAAGCGGGGCCAGCATGCGCGGCACGCTGGAGGTGTCCACCGCGGACGGCTTTCAGCCTTTCGTCGGCGATCGTTATCAGCTGTTTGTCGGCATGCCGGTATTGAACTTCGACAGCCTGGTCGGCGTGCTTCCCCATTACTCGCTTGAATCCTCCTCGCCCGGAATTCATGACCTGGTCGTGATCGAAGGTCAGCGGGGTTCTGATCTCGTCGTGACGTTTGCCGAAGTGGATCCCTTCGCAGTGGCGGGAGAGCCTGTCGGCATTCGCTACGAAGTGAGAAACACCGGAGCCGAGCCCATCGTCAACGGCACTTGGCGCGACTCCATCTACTTGTCGGAGGATCGCGTATTTGGACCTGAGGATCAGCTCGTGACCCGGATTCCACGAAGTGGCAGCGTGGGCGCTGGCGAGACCTATCAGATTGACACGTCGCTGCCGCTGCCGCTGGTCCTGGACGGCTCGTACTACATCATTGTCGTCACCGACAGTCGCGGACAGGCGGCTGACATCGACCGCGGCAACAATTCACGGGTCTCCAATGGTCAAGTCGTGTTCCAGATTCCGGAGTTGGAGTATGACGTCACGGTGACAGACACCATCGCCGCCGGTCAGTACCGTTACTACCGCATCCAGTCTCCGTTTGGTCAGGATTTGCGCTTCGATCTTGATTTCTCAGTTCCGGTGCAAGCATCTGCCTATGTGCGACGGACCTTCATCCCGACGCCGTGGGATTTTGATTTCACCTCACCCATCCCCGCGGAACTGCATCAGGAGATATTGATCCCGGAACCGCTCCTGGGCAGTTATCTCATCCTGCTGCACGGAAGCTCGGCAGCCGGCGCCGGAACACCGTTCACACTCACACCGCGAACCCAATTCCAGTCGGTCCAGGAAGCCGCGCCGCTGACGGGCAGCAATCGCGGGGAGACGACAGTCCGGATGTCGATCGCCGGCTTCTCTCGAGACGTGACGGCGACGCTCATCGCGTCGACCGGCGCGCGTCGTGAGGCCGTGCAGATCGTGGCTCGCGACCGCAACACGATTTTTGCGACGTTCGACCTGACGGGTCTTGAGCCGGGCGCCTACAGCCTCGAAGTGAGCGATGACACACAGGCTGCCGTGTTTCCCGCCCCCTTTGAAGTCACACAAGAGAGTGTCGGGCGATTGGGATTTGATCTGCAGAGTCCGCCGATAATTCGTCCGGGCCGTCCCACTCTGGTCACTGTGACATACTCTAATCTCGGCGCCACAGACATTGCCGCACCGCTGCTGATCCTTACGGCTGAGAACGCCACGTTTTATCCCGGTGAACTGCGACGTGAGACCACTTCGGAGCTGTTATTGCTGGGATTGAATCCGAACGGACCGTTAGGAACTCTGCCGCCGGGGTTTCAAAGCAACATTTCCATTCCGTTCGTCCCGCATGGGACCGAGGACGGGGAACAGGCCGTCTTTCGGCTGCGGACGCTCGCCAATCCGGCGGAGCCATTCGGTTGGGACGACCTGACCGCTAATTCCGTGCCGCCAGGGTTTGATGCGGCGGGTTGGGCCGAGCGGGTGGCGATCGCCCGTCCCGCGCTGGGTGAGACTTGGGGAGAGGTTGTCGACTTCGTCACGAAAGCCGCTGTGGCGCCGATCGGCGGCACGACGCAGGAGTACCTCTCTTTCAATGAAATGCTGGCATACATCATCTCGGTTTATCAGCCGCCGACAAACGGGTTCGCATCGCATCCCGCTGGCCGGCCGTCCCTCGTCGCAGAGCCCCAGCAAGGAGGCGCGCCGTTCCATACGGCAGTCGAAGTTCAGGGCAATCTGGTCAGCAATCCCGAACGGACTTTCGTCATCACACACGGCAATCTTGGCACGACGTCCGGGGATCGGTTCCACGAACTGGCCGCAGAAATCAAGAGCCGGTACCCCAATGCCAACGTCCTCCTGTTTGATTGGAGCGAAGGATCCAACCAGGCGTTCGGAATCCCGCAGCATACGTCCGGCAATATCAATCCGGCGGGAGATGCACTCGCCGAACATCTCGCGGTGCTTCAATCACACGGTTTCCTTGATCCAGGTAACTCGACATTCATTTCGGAAAGCTTCGGCGCCTATGTAAACAAACGCGCGGCACAGCAGATGGGGGGCGTGGATTACCTTCTCGCCTTGAATCCTGCCAGCAAGCTCGGCGGCTATGGAGACGTCAACCTGCAGGATGTCAGTCGCCACTCCGTTGCGCTGACGACGATCAACATGGCGGATACCAACGACAAGCTCGCAGACCATACTTTGCTGATGGACACGCCCGACGACGTCACGGGCGGCGATCTGCATACGTTCGGCATTCCACATATGACCAACCTGCTCCGCTCGGGCAATGACAGTTGGCTCCTCGACACAAATACTCTGCAACGCGACGAATCCAACGACCGCTTCGATGGACTCGTTACGCTCGACGGAGAGTACCGCCGCAACGACGAATTCCTGAGGTACTTCCTGGAGAAGTGGAAGAAGCAGGCGGAAGAGACCGAGGAAGAGGACGAAACCGCGACAACCATCGGGACGTCGTTCGACCCCAACGAACTCATCGGCCCCGGCGGTTTTGGAGCCGAACGCTTCGTTCCGGTCTGGTCAACACTCAACTATCGCATCAGTTTCGAGAACCTGGCGACGGCGTCACTCCCCGCTCAGGAAGTCATCATCACCCATCAACTCGACGCGGACCTCGACTGGACCACGTTCACTGTGGGCGACATTGGCTTCGGCGAGACCCTCGTCAGCGTCCCCGGGGGAAATCCGGTTTTTGTGGGACGCGTCGATATGACCGCGTCACTCGGTTTCTTTGTCGATATCACAACGAGCTTTGACCCGGCGTCCGGTCAGGCCACGTGGACGTTCGCCTCCATTGACCCCGCGACGGGAGATCTCATCTCTGATCCACTGGGCGGATTCCTCCCGCCCAATGTGACGCCGCCCGAAGGAGATGGATTCGTGACCTTCTCGGTACGGCCACGCTCCGACGCCGCCAGCGGGACCCGCGTCGAGCAACTGGCGTCCATCGTGTTCGACACCAACGACGCGATCATCACGAATACCTACGTCAACACCATCGACGCGGGCGGCCCGTCGAGTTCCGTGACGGAGCTCGCTCCGGTCCTCCAGACGAGCTCGTTTCTCGTATCGTGGTCCGGCCATGACGATCCCGGAGGATCCGGCATCGCCAGCTATACGATTTTTGTTTCCGTCGACGGCGGGCCGTTTAGTATCTGGAAGAAATCCACAACGGAAACCCAGGCTCTGTTCGCCGGAGAGTTCGGCCACACCTATGCGTTCTACTCCATCGCAAAGGACAATGTCGGCTATGTCGAGGCGACTCCGCTGGCGGCAGACACTCAGGTCTCTCTCACTGCGTCGTCAACACATGTGCTGGAAACTCTTGTCAACGGTCCGAACAATCCCAACCGTTCGGCCATTCGCGAATTGACCATCACGTTCGACCATTCGGTCATGCTGGCGGATGGCGGGGTGTTGAGGTTGTTCAAGCACAATGGTGTGACGCCGCCGGAGGTGTTTGAGTTGGGTGTCGATCGGCTGGAGGCCGGCAGCAACGGCACGGCGACGCTGAGGTGGGTGCTGATGGGCAGGGCGGCCGCCGACTTGCTCTTGCCCGACGGGCGGTACACGGCCGAACTGGCCGCCGCCGCGACGACGCCCTCGCTCGCGCAGACGCTTGCCTTCGAGTTCCACCGGCTGGCGGGCGACGTCGATGGCGACGGACTCGTGAACTTCAATGACTATTATGAAGTGCGCGAGAACTTCGATGCGTCCGGCGTGGCATATCGCCCCGGGGATGCCGACGGCGACGGCCTCGTCAACTTCAACGACTATATGGCCGTCCGCGATCACTTCGATGCGGTGCTGCCGGCACTCGCGTTCGACTTCGGCGATGCTCCCACCGCGGCTCAGTCCGGTTTCGAGAGCAGCTATCCGACGACGCTGGCCGCCAACGGGGCAAGGCACGTTGTCACCGGCAACACCCTGCGGCTCGGTGCGTCCCGAGATGCCGAGGCGAACGGACAACCCCACGCGACGGCCAGCGGCGACGGCGCGGACGAGAACGGCATCGCGATCGGCAACCTCGAAGTCGGCACGACCGTCGGCGCCACAGTCACCGTGGGCGGCGTGACTCCGGCGCTTGATGTCTCTCCGCTGCTGTCCCTTGTGACGTCCGCACCGTCACCCGTCACGATCCCGACTGTGACAAAACTCCTCCGTGAAGCCAAAGAGGACCGTCTGGCCGAGTCGGAAAGTGCCGCCGCCAATCAACCCGCACAACTGACGGCGCCGGTGGTCACTGGATCCCGGCTGTCGGCAAAACTCTCTTTTGATAAAGACTGACCATTCGTGTTGTTGATAGGGTGTGACTTCATCAAGTGATCCAAGGCGTGCGACTGGGCGCGAAAACTTCAGCTCTGTGCGATTCGCCTGTCCCCCCACTCGACAGGAGGTCTCGCTGTTGTCGGCGGCGGTGAAGTGCTGGTCCATCACGTTTGGGTGTCGGTATCATCAGCGGCCAAAGGTAGTCAGCCGCGCCTGCGGCTTACCATGATCCTCGCGGAGAAGCCTTGTTGAACGCCGCGACGTCGACATCATCCCCGTTCGAGGACGCCGACCGTTCGCTGCCGATCACAGTCGACGCCGGCGTCGACACACAGGGGGACGTTCGAGCACAGGAGTCTCAAGCTGATCCTCCGCACGTGCTCCCCTTCCGCGCGTCGTCTGTCGGTGAGACGACAAAATTCCACGCGGAGCGTTCCGTCAGCGCGGACGGGTCAAGCGGGGCGCGGATGTGGAATGCCGGTGACCGCCGCTTTGTCTCGGTCGTCGTCGCGACGGCCATCGTGCTGCTCGCAACACACTGGATCAGGCTCACAGGCTGGACGCCAGTTGCGATCGAAGTCGTTCGTCCGGACGGTGATGCATATCGCTTTCGGCTGGAGATCAATACCGCCACCTGGGTGGAATGGATGCAGTTGGAGGGCGTCGGCGAGACCCTGGCGCGTCGCATCGTGGCTGACCGCGACGAGCACGGTCCGTTTCCTGATGTCGAATCGCTCCGCCGCGTGTCCGGGATCGGACCGAAGACATTGGATCGCATGCGACCGCATCTGACGGTTGCCCCGGAAGTGACTCAGGACGCCGGTGACTGACGGCTCAAGAGCGATTTTCGATTTCCGTCGATGAGCGGTTCGTTCACACGTGTGTTGATCGCGCACCGCCGGCGCCGCAACACGCGCGATCGTCGGTTCCTATCCCCCCCCTCAGGAG
>JAHBXU010000321.1 GCA_019636315.1 Planctomycetaceae bacterium
ACGGAGGCGACGACGATATCCCCAAGGCTGGCCGACTCTTCCAGCGGCTCCTGATGCCCGTACTGCTCCAGGTATTCCTGCAGATAGGCGTCGACGTCCTCATCCGTGATCTCACGGACGGGACGTTCGATTTGCAACCCTTTGTAGTCCGGCAGATCGAATTCGGGCCGTACCTCAATGTCAAACTCGTACTCGAAATCCCCTTCTTCCGGGATGTCGATACTGCTGAAATCGATGTTGGGCTCGTTGATCGGATCGAGATCCTCGTCCTCGGCGAGTTGTTCCAGCGAGCGCAGCAGCACCTTCTGCTTGACCTGATCGCTGATCTCATCCTTAAACCGGCGTTCGATCAGCTTCTCCGGAACATGCCCTTTGCGAAAGCCGGGAACTTCGGCGGATTCCATCAGATCGCCAACGGCGTCGCGCTGCACGCGGTCGATGCTCTCGCGGGGCACCGTGACTCGCACGTGCTTCTTGCAGGGGCCAATCTCCTCGATGGCCACCACCAACGCCATTTTCTCTTCCGCCGCGTCACCGGACGCGACCGCATCGTCGGTCTCTAGCGAGGGGTCCGTGACGTCCGTGGAAGTATCGCTGTCAGCCACAATGCCGGTCCTTTGGCCAGTTGCTCAATTCAGGAGGTTGATCCGGTGAATACGTCCACAAGAACCTGTGCTGAGTGGCCCAAATCGGGACCGCACAGCTTCGCAACAGATCAACTGTGTGAGAGCGGGTGAAGGGACTCGAACCCTCGACATCCACGTTGGCAACGTGGTGCTCTACCAACTGAGCTACACCCGCTGATCAATGGCAAGGGCTTGATTATCTCGCCAAGCCCCGTGACGTCAAGGGTTCGGCCCGCATCAGGATCGCGATTTATTTGCTCTGACGAGAAGGGATGGTCATCAACAATTTGGCCCGCTGCATGGGATGACCAGATTCTCCAGGCATGCAGATCCCGGTGCGTTGACCGCTGCTGAGGTCAATGGCGAGATCCCGCACGTGGTCAGGAAGGTCATCGAGCAGTCGTCCTGATTCGACTCGTCGCCCGTCATGCCATCAGCAGCAGGAGAAGACGAATTCCATCTCGCACTCCCGGCTTCCGGGGCCTCTATTGGGGAGTGATGCGCTCCGCAATCCGGTCCAGGCCGACGATTTCCGCACGGCCATTCGACTGTTCCGTCAGATCGCACAGCAGTTTGATTGTCTCGAACCGGGGATCCTCCACCACCAGGCACGATGGATGTGCGAGAAAATCGAACACGGCCCGCCGCTCGATCGCCCACTCCGCCGCCTGTCGAACCGCCTTGAGGAAGTACGGCAGCTTCCAGAAATTCGTCCGGAAGGCGTTCACGTCGCTGATCGGATTCATCGGCACTTCCACCAGACCCGTCGGATAGACGAACGGCTGTGCCTCGGCCTGCGCGCGGACGATGTCCGCATACACGGCGGCTGACGGTTCCTGCATCGGCTCGCCCGCATCGTGCCGCGGGTACTTCGAACTGACCCACGGATACCCCAGATCGAGCAACATCTGCTGAACGTCCTCGCGGCCTGCCAGTCCGTCCGCAAACCCGCCCGGCGTGCGGAAACCGCTCTCCGCCACGCCGGCCCGTTCCTGGAGAGCCAGCGTTGTCGTGCGGATGTTCTCGCGGATCACGTCATCGATTTCTCGCCCTTCGATCAACCAGGGGGCCCGCTGAAACCGGAACTGGATCTCCTCACGCGTTTTTGCCAGCACGTAGACATGGTCATACGTGTGATTCCCAATCGGATGCCCGGCCGCGGCGATCTCCTTCAGCCAACCAACATCGGCCTGCTCAAGGACGCGGCCAACGCAAAAAAAATGGATCACCCCGCCGCGCTCCTGGACAATCCGCGCCGCCTCCACCGCGTATTGCTTCGTCGCATCATCAAGGTTCCCCTTCTGAAAATCCCATTCCATCATCCCCCGCCGGGGATAATGGCGGCTCATTTCCAGGTCGAGCGTAATCGCAATCTGCGCTTTGCGGTTGTCGCTTGCCGGTTCGTCCGCCTTCCCCGTTTGAGCCCCCGGGACGAGCGAAACCCCGGCCCCGGCCGCCATTGCCGAGAGGAAGGCGCGCCGCGAGACTCCAGACGTGTTCAAGCTCTCGGCATTCATCGCCACAGCGTCATTCTCCGCTTGCGGTCTTGCGCGGATCCAACTGCACCCACGAGACCTGCGTCACCAACTGATTGAGCGCCGCATAAGAGATATGCGCGTTGGTCGCATACCGCGGCGAAGAGTTCGCAGGAAACGTCGCCAGCGTCGCATCCCCCACCAGAAAGACATTGAAGTCCTTCGACAGATTTTCGTACCCGGCCGTTGTCTTGCAGAAACACATGTCCGTCGCATACCCCGTGAGAATCACGTGCCGCACGCCGTGTGCCTTGAGAAAATCACGCAGCGGCGGATATCCGTCGCCATCAAAAATCACCACATCGTCGAACGCCATCGTGATGTCGCTCGTCACCGGCGTCGGCAGATCCCAGAAGCCGGCGTTGTTGTATTTTGCCCCTGCATCAAGACCGGGAAACTGCTTGAAGTAGTCAATCACCGGCGTGTTGGACGACAGCGTGAGCGTCTGCGGCAACGGCTCACCGCGATAGTCGAACGCATTCAGCACATCATGCAGTTCTTTGCGCGCCGCGGCCCGCGTCTCCTCCGTGGGCGAACCATGAATCGACCGATACAGCCGCTCGCGAATCGGGTCGCGGTCTCCCCGCAAACTGAACATCGTCAGCTTCACGCGGTCACGGAGCATCTTGTGAAACGGATCAATCACTGTCCGCGTATGCTCGGCGGCGAGATGATTCTTCTCCAGCGTGCAGAAGTCACAAACCCCGGCCGGCTCGGGTGTTGTCCACCCCTGTCCATCGTCGATGCCCCACGGATGGACCATAATGACCGCCGTCTGATCGGCCCGCAGTCGGTTCGGCATTTCGATGATGCCCCGCGCGTTATACGAAAACCGCCACGCCCGCACCGACAGGTCGGCCCCCTCGTCATTCACCAGCAGCGGCGCCTCATACCGCCGCACCTCCCGCACGGGCTCGACAAACTGAGGGTAATCCCCCAGCAGCGGCGGCGGATCGTTTAGCAACGTCAGCCGGTTCTGATACACCCGCGCCGTATTCGGCGATGAAGTGTCCTCGGCAATTGCATTGAACGCCATCACCCCGCAGAGCGCGATGATGAGAGCGACCGTGCGGCCGAAGATAGTAGGCGTAGGGTCCGCTGTGCGGACCACCGACGCCCCGCGACTCGCAACAGTCCGCACAGCAAACCGTGCATTGTCAAGATTCAAGCTTCGCATCATGTTGGCATCTCCTGTCCTGTCCCCAATGTACCACAGGCGAAGGAGATCGCCCAATGAGGGGCGTCAGTGCAAGCCGCGTCGGGTCCGCTGTCAGGGGATTCCCATCAGCCATGTAGGGTGCATGCAGCAACGCGGAATGCACCGTGTTTGCGGTTCCAGCCTGTTTGTGGTGCATTCCGTTTCACTGCATGCACCCTACTTCTGCTGCATCATTGCGGATACGCTTCAGTGAATCGCAGTAAAGGCGTGCCGTCCGCGATGCGGAACCCGTTGATGTAAATCGTGTCCGTCACAGCGCCAATCACATAGACGACGTCGCGACCAATCAGTAATTCGGCAAAGTGCCATTCGTCCAATGACCCAGACCAACCGCCTGCTGCGGATACCCAGATCGAGCGATGCCAACTTGCCCTTCCCGTCTTTATGTCATAACAAACCAATGGGTAGCTGGTCGGTGCTGGCCCGTTGGCTATCAGAAACACCGACGAATCGTGGACCAATGCACAAACGTGATTGGGCCACAATGACTTCTCCTGTGCCGGGACGACCATCAGTTGAAGATGCTCTCGTCCTGTAAGACCCCATAAGCTAAGGCTGTCATCCCCTGTTTCCACTCGTTTCAGCCGTTCGTGGAGCCACATCCCATCATCGGTCTTTCGGTAGCTCTTTGGAGGCTCTCCATCAAAGACCAAGTCTCCCGTGTCAAAGCGCTCTCCAGACTGAAGCGCTTGTTCCCACCATTCCGGCAAGTTCACACCCAGCTTTCCTTCAAGGAAGCCCATGAATCTCTGGGCTGCAAGGCTGTCAATCCGCGCCGGTTCCCCTGCGGAAGCTCCGCGGGGCGTCGATCGCAATACAATCTCCCACGCCGACCGGACGGCGATCTGAACTCGATCATCGACCAACAGGTCACGGAGCTGGTCATCCGACGCCTCCGAAAACACTGCACTAACGGAAGCGTCCGGAAATGTGTCAACATTGATCTGGGTAGCGTATTCGTCGAGCCGGAGACCGTGAGTCTCACCCGGCAGCAAAGGGTCAACTTGAATAGTCGCTACAATGACGGCCGCTACAAATCCAATGTTTCGTTCCATTCTATTTATTATCACCATTATTGCCCCCAACCTGTCCGTTTTATAATGCAGCCATGCAGCACCGTGTTTGCGGTTCCAGCCTGTTTGTGGTGCATTCCGTTTCACTGCATGCACCCTACTTCTACTGCATGCACCCTACTTCTGCTTCACTCACGCCCGTTCCAGCACGTCCGTGATGACATGGCCTTCGCACAGCGTGTGGGGGCGGTTTTGGGGGTCGTGGATGAGGGTTTCCGGAAGAATGCCGCACAGGTGCAGGAGGGTGGCGTAGAGGTCCCAGGGGCCGACGGGGTTTGTCGCGGGGTAGGCGGCGGTGCGGTCGGAGGAGCCGAGGACGAAGCCGCGTTTGATGCCGGCCCCTGCGAGGAGGACCGAATTGCAGCCGCCCCAGTGGTCGCGGCCTGCGTTGGCGTTAATGGCCGGCGTGCGGCCGAACTCGCTCGCGGCGACGACCAGCGTGTCGTCCAGCAGGCCGCGCTGCTCCAGATCGATCAGCAACGCGGAGAGGCAACCGTCCAGGTTGGGGAGCAGTTGCCCTTTGCACATGTTGAAGTTGTCGCTGTGGGTGTCGAGGCCGCCGTCGCCGCGGTTCCGCCAGTTGACCTGCACAATGGGGACGCCCGCCTCCACCAACCGGCGGCAGAGCAGCAGGTTCTGACCGAAGGGATGGTGGCCGTACGCAGCGCGGGTCACGGGCGACTCGTCCTCCATGTCGAACGCGCGGGCCATCTGGGAGCTGGTGAGCATGTCAAAGGCCCGCTGCTGGTAAGCGGGAAAGTTGGCTGAGCGCGCACTGGCGTTGGTGGCGACGTGCGTGCCGACTTGATCGAGAAGTTCCTGCCGCCGATGAAGCCTCAGAGAAGACATGTCGGCGGGCAGGGAGAACTCGGGGGCCGCGAAGGTCGGTTCGTGGGCGTCCCCTTTGATCACATATGGACCGAGCCGTGGTCCGAGGAAGCCGGCGGTCTGGCCGATGTGCGTGGAGATCAGCCCGCCGGTGAGGACGAAGTTGGGCACGGCCCGTTGCGTCGGCC
Source organism: Planctomycetaceae bacterium (assembly GCA_019636315.1). Taxonomy (GTDB): domain Bacteria; phylum Planctomycetota; class Planctomycetia; order Planctomycetales; family Planctomycetaceae; genus JAHBXU01. Next base: position 5,470 of record JAHBXU010000321.1, read on the forward strand.
GCAGGTGGCTCAAGATCGCGCCATAATTGGGGAAGTCGGTCGAGGCCGCACTGACGATGGTATTGAGCTGCGGATGCGGGCGACCCGTCATCAGAGCATAGAAGGCCG
>JAHBXU010000322.1 GCA_019636315.1 Planctomycetaceae bacterium
TGAATCACAGCCTTCCGAGCACGTTTCAGCGCGTCATTCCCCGGCGGATCTGGTGGCGCGGTCCGGGTCGGTGGGTCATGTTCTGGTCGGCGATTGCGGCGGCATCGCTGTGCGTGCTGGTTGTGGTGATCGCATTGCTGGCCGAATTGCAGGCCACGCACGGCGAGATCGAACTGACGCGACAGGAGTTGTCGCTTCTGGAGGCACGGGTTGGCCCGGTCGACGTTCAATGGTTTGTCCCGGTGACCGGCGGGGCGGAACGGGCCAAGCTGACCAACGGCGGACTTTTGCCCGCATTGGTGCGGGTGGAAGGACGCTGGCCGTGGGCGCATCTGCTCGCGATGTGGCATCGCGCGACGCCCGGCCTCAGGGACAACGGGTCCGCGTTAGTGCGACTCGTCATCCTGGGAGCCGTTACGGGCATCCTGTTCACTGTTGCATTGTCCCGCGCGCGGGCGCGGAGTCTTCGGGCCGCAATGGAGGTCGCCGGACGTCAACGGGTCAACCTGCATCGGCAGGCCCTGCGACTCGGTCCCGGTGAGTTGAGTGGAGAGTCGCGCCGAACGGTCCATACGCTGTTCACTACGGAGGTGGACCATATCCGTCAGGGGATCACGGAATGGATGCAGTCCGTCCCGCGTGATCCCTTGATGCTGGTTCTCCTGGTGCTGCTCCCGCTCAGCATCGACTGGCGGTTGACGCTCCAGTGCCTCGTTCCCGTCGCCGCCAGTTGGTGGTTCGTCCATCACGAACGGACGCGCGGACGCCGACGGCGCGCGCTGGCCGAAGCCCAGGCCGATACAGAACTGCGGATCCTGGCGGAAGGCCTCGATAAGGCCCGCATCGTCCGCGGCTACAGCATGGAAGAGTACGAGCAGCAACAGTTCGAGAAGCACCTGGAGCGCTTCACGCGAGGCGTCACCGCCGGTCTGCAGAGGGAACGTCTGGCCGTCTGGGGGGCGCGCGTGATGATGGTCGTCTGCCTGGGGCTGATTCTGTACATGACGGCCGCGAAGATGTTGACGCCCGTCAATCCGCTGCCGGTTTTTGGAGCGGTCATCGTGCTGCTGTCATTCGGCAGCCTGGTGATCGTGCTGGAATCCCTGCTGCGCCTGGGGGTGCTGCGGACAGACATCACCGTGGGAGCAGACAAGGTGCTCCGTTATCTCGACCGCATCCCCGAAGTCGGACAAGCGGTGGGGGCGAAGTTTCTTGAGCCGGTGGCCAAGTCCATCATTTTCGAGTCGGTGAAGTATCGCGTGAACGGTTTCACGGTCCTCGAAAACCTCGACTTGCGACTGACCGCCGGCACGTCCACTTCAATCGTGTCTGTTGATCCGCTGGCAGCCCTGGCGGTTGCCTACATGCTGCCCAGGTTCATTGAGCCGCAGGAAGGCCGCGTACTGTTCGACAGCGAGGACATCAACTGGGGCACATTAGAGTCGTTGAGAGCAGAGTCGATTTACGTGGGGGGCAACGATCCGTTCTTCACGGGGACTGTGCTGGAGAACATCACCTGTGGACATCCGCGTTATGGTCTGCCGGAAGCGACCGAAGCGGCGAAGATGGTGCACGCACACAAATTTGTGACGCGATTGCCGCAAGGCTACGAGACCCTGCTGGGCGAACACGGAGAACCGCTGGGCGTGGGACAGGCGTTTCTGCTGGGACTGGCGCGGGCCGCCGTCCGCAAGCCGGCCGTGCTGATCATCGAAGAGCCGGTCGCCAAACTCGATGACGATACGAAGGCCCTGCTTGACGATGCATACAACAAGCTGCTCAAGGGCTGCACCGTCATCTTCCTCCCGTCGCGTTTGTCGACGGTGCGGCGGAGCGATCAGGTTGTCCTGATTAACAACGGCCGCGTGGACGCCGTCGGGGCGCACCAGGAACTGTTGCGGAAGTCGGACACCTATCGTCACTGGGAGTATATGACGTTCAACGCGTTTCATCGTCATGAAGACGCCGCCGGGCGTGCGGCGTCATGAGCGAGGCGGAAATCGGCAGACAACCTGTCGGTGCTGCGTACTCTCCGCTGATTGAGCGTGCGCTACGCGTGGCGGCGAAGCATCATCATTCGCAGTCGCGCAAAGGGGGGAGCATCCCCTACATCACTCATCCGGTGGCAACGGCGCTCATCTTGCAGCAGTTTGGCTTCTGGGAGGACGAACTCCTGGCCGCCGCGCTGTTGCATGACGTCGTGGAGGACACACCCTGCACGCTCGATGATCTGGCCGCGGAGTTCCCGCCCGGGGTGGTCGAGGTCGTGGCGTGTCTCAGCGAACGCAAACGGGACGAACTGGGACGCCAACGCGCCTGGAGCGAGCGTAAGCGGGAACATGTGGAACATGTTCGATCGGCTCCGTGGTCTGCTCGTGCTGTCGTATTGGCCGACAAGCTGCACAATCTCGAATCCATCCGTTTCGATCTGGATGCGGGAGAAGACGTCTGGCGACGGTTCAACGCGGCGCGGGACGATGTCGACCGCTATTATCGCGAGATGATCGAAGCGTCCTGTCAGTCGGACGCGCGGCTTGTTCCGATGGCTCAAGCCTGCCTCGCGGTCCTGGACACATTGCCTTGACGGTCTGGTAAAGCGTTGGCGGCTGTTCGGGCGAGTTTCCAGACGGTACAAATTCCTCCGGGTTCCATGTCTCGGCCAGAGTGTCCGGCGATTGAGGGGGACGATGCCTGTCTTTACGCGATTCGTCGAAGATGTCGGGTTGGTGATCGACGGCGCGGGCGTACTCGTCATTGTGCTGGGCCTGTTATTGGCAACAGGCCGTTTTGTCACGACGGGCCGTCAGTCGCCGGATCCTTACCGTCAGTTCCGGCAGGATCTGGGCCGCGGGATTCTCCTCGGGCTGGAGTTTCTGGTTGCCGCAGACATCATCCGCACAGTGGCGGTCGAACCCACGCTTTCTGGAGTGCTCGTCCTCGGTTTGATCGTGTTGATCCGGACGTTTCTGAGCATGGCGCTCGAAGTCGAGCTGGAAGGCCGCTGGCCGTGGCGGCGACTCGACGATGATCGTCGCGGCGAGGGGACCTGAGGCCGGGCATGCCGGTCTCGCGACCATGGATCCCTGCGGCCCGAGTCGAGAGTGCCGCGCTGATTTTGGCATCCGAGTCTTCCAATCACTGATGATCGGGAGTCGAGCGCGGTCCGGTGAATTCGGCCGTCCAGGCGCCGACGATCGCGCCCACAAAACCGCCGGCGACCACGTCGCCGACGAAATGATAGTTCATTCCCAGGAGACCCGCGGCGATCGCGATGCTCGCCAGCGTGCAGGCCCACCGCCATCGCGGGAAACGGATCCATACGACGGTCGCAACGGCCAGTGTGCGGGCCGCGTGGCCGGAAGGGAAACTGCCAAACTCCTCTCCGCCACGAAACGGGTGGAAGCCGTAGGCGCCGTCACGGATCAGAGAAGGGTTGTTTTCGATCCACGTCTCCGGCCAGTCGCGGCCAAAGGCGTATGAGAGTGACTCGCGGAACTGGTCAGCAAGAATGAGGCTGACGCATGCCGCCACGACCGTTTGTTCCCAATCGCAAAAAGGCCCGCAGGCCCGTCGCACGACGAGAGCCGTGAGGATGACGGGCGTCCAGGTCTGTAGAATGGGGGGCGGATATGTGAGCCATTTGAGGAATACGTGTTCTGACAATCCGTGGTTGTAAACCCAGAAGGCCACCGGTCGATCGACGAACAGGTAGCATACGAGTACGAGGACGCTGCAGGTTGTTGCCGCAACCAACGACTTGCGAAGAAGCAGTTGAACGCTCTGTGTCGTATCCATGCCAACGACTCGACGGCGCGGGTGCAGTGCGCCGGCGGCCGAGCCAGGCGTTGCTTGCGAGGTCGATGTTTAATGAATCATCGCGGCTCGGAACAGAGCAGCACGCGTTTGGCCGACGCGGGCACCGTTGATGTGCTGGGAAAACGAATCGAGCCGGCAAGAAAACGTCTCTTGCCGGCCCGATCGTTCAGCGAGATGCAAGCAGTTAATTCCACGTCATTCAGGGCGGTGAGGACGATCCGGATGTTCGCCTTCGGGGCCGCGATCACCGCGCGGGCCGCGTCCGGGGCCACGCGGTCCAAAGCCGAAGGCGGGCGGTCCCTGTTCGCGAACCTGTTCAAGGCGTTCCATGATCACCTCTTCCAGTTCACCGCGGCTGACGAAGCCGTTTCCGTCGCGGTCAGCCGACTTGAACAGCGCCAGGAATTCCTCCTGAGAGAGTTGCTCGTCGTCGTCCGAATCGAGCTGCATCACGCGCTCGGTCAGGAAGCGGGGACCGGCGACGCCCGGACCGCGTCCGAAATCCGGTCCACGTCCAAATTCAGGACGTGGACCCGGACCAGGACCCGCGGGGCGAGGGCGATCCCCTTCGCGCGGGCCGCGCCGGTCGGCACGGGGTTGTTCTCCGTCCTCTGGGGTGCGCGGTTCAGGGCGGGCCGCACGACGATCTTCAGGAGGGCCCCCCTGCGGTCCGCGGCCGCCGCGAAAGGCGAATTGCGGACGAACTTCGTCCGGTGTCAGCTTGCCGTCGTCGTTTTTGTCCAGCGATTTCAGAGCGACCGATGCGTTGGCGATTTCTTCCGCGGAGAGTTCGCCGTCTTTGTTGGTGTCGAGCGCCGCCATGACGGGGGACGGAGGCGGTGCGAAGCCGCGGCGGCCAAAGCCACCAGGACCGGGTTCCCCATCCGGCCGGTCGAATCCGGGTTCCGCTTGCGGCGGAGCTTCCGGAGAGTCGTTTTCGTATTGAGCAAATGCATTCGGGAAGGTGAGGCCGGCCGTCAACAAAGCGGCCGCCGTGAGTGCGATGGCGCGTGTCATGGGATTTCTCATTCGGTTAGTCTGATGGCGCTGGTCCTCTGCGTGCGGCATGGGCCTCACGTTTCGATGTCCAGCGCGTTGGAATCGAAGAATACGGACGAGAAGAGGGCGCGGACGTCCAGGGAAACTGCCCACAGAATCATTTTGCGGCAGGTTTCTTGATCGCGACCTGTCCTTGATACCGCAGGCAAAGCGCAGCGGTACACGCGGAGGGGACAGGAATTTTGGCGGCGGGCCGGGACGACGTCAGTAGCGCGCCAGATCGCCGGAGCTGCGATCGAGGCCGAGTGCCGCGACCATCTCGCTGGCCTTGGCGACCATCATATTGAGTTCGCTGGCGAGCGCGATGAACTGCCATCCCTCGGCGATACGATGCTGAACCTGCTCGACCGTGAGGACATGCAACCCGACCGGCGTGCCAACCTTCTTTCCGATGGCCAGGACGCGTTGCATCATGGCTTCATGCTCTTCGGGAGAGGGATCGGCGCCATCAGGAGTCCGCATTTGTGCATTCAGATCGTTCGGACCGACGAAAATGGCGTCGATGCCCGGAAGACTGTAGATTTCCTCGGCATTTTCGACGCCGAGCGGGGACTCGGTCTGGAGAATAACGAGTATTTCCTCGTTCGCCCGTTTGTAGTATTCTCCCGCCGCCGCATCAAAGTTGAGGGCGTGAAACGTTCCGCCCAGCGAGCGGTTGCCGACCGGGGGGTATTTGGCGGCGGCGATGGCTTCACGGGCCT
>JAHBXU010000323.1 GCA_019636315.1 Planctomycetaceae bacterium
GTTCGACCGATTGGACGGCCTTGTGGGCAACGAGATCTTCGCCGCACTCGACCGCGTCCTCGACGCTCAGCGCGGCACGGCACGGTTTGTGAAATTCATTCAGCGATTTGGTGTGAAAGACCGCGACAACGAGCTGCTGGCGATGGCTCAAGGCAGTCCGCAATCGCAGGTCGCGACCGATGCCGTGAATGTCCTGCTGACCCGCCCGCAGGAGCAGCCGCTCCGCGACGTGGTGTTCGGCGAGGACGTCATCGCCGCCGAGAGCGCGCTTGAGGCGCTCGCCACCGCCGCCAGCCGGCGGAGCCTGCCGTTGCTCACCGAGCTGATGAACGACGACGACCGACCGATCGCAATCCGCCGCGCCGCGGTGCGGGCGCTCGCACGCAACAAGAATGGGTCGCAACAGCTTCGCGAACTCGCGGAGAGCGGCGGGTTGGACGAACGGCTCGGCCCGGCCATCGCCAGCGCCCTGCATGCGGCTGCGGATCCAGAAATTCGTGCGGCGGCCTCCCGACTGTTCCCTCTGCCGGCTGCGAAAGACAGCGAACCGCTCCCCGCGTTGAGCGAGTTGTTGAACCGCAAGGGAAACATCGAAAAAGGCCGCATTGTGTTTCACTCCACGGGCACCTGCACCAAGTGCCACATCGTGAATGGGTTCGGCCGCGAGGTCGGCCCCAACCTCTCAGAAATCGGCAAGAAGCTCTCGAAGCCCGCGCTGTACGAGTCGATCCTGTATCCGTCGGCCGGCATCAGTCACAACTACGAGTCGTGGTCCATCGTCACGGGCGACGGCCAGATCCTCGCGGGGCTGCTGGTCAGCGAGACGGACGACGAAGTGCAAATCAAGGACATCGACGCCATCGTCCGCACGGTCAAGACGGACGATATCGAACTCCGCAAGAAACAGGACGTCTCATTGATGCCGGCCGACCTGCAGAAGGTCATGTCGGCGGACGATCTCGTCGACGTCGTCGAATACATGACGACGCTGACCGAACGCAGCGAGTGAAGCGTCGGACAAACCGGGTAGCTGATGATTCGATGACCGGATACATTGGGAGCTGGACGTGTCAATCTGCAATGAGGACGCCATCGTGTCGACGGTCATTCCCGATGATAAGAAGTTGTCGATCCCCAACCAGATTGAACTAACCGGAGAGATCTGGGACAGCATTGTCGCCGAGGGCCAGCCGATTGGACTGACCGACCAACAACGTGCCGAGCTCCGGCGGCGACGCGCCGCCCACCAGTCCGCTCCTGCTGAAGCTGTCGCCTGGAATGAGATTCGTCGCACCAAGAGCGAAGAGTAACTGACTTGCCAGTTCGCTTGGGGACTCTCCTATCGAGACCCATTGGAGTCAGACAGTCCTGCCAGAAGGTCAAAATCATTCTGTGCGGCAATGGCGTCACGCAAGATCGCTGCCCTGCGGTATCCATCAGATTCACCAAGATCGCAAATCATCCGACAACTGCGAGCGTAGCCGCTCCAATGCTTTCCGTTGAGAGGAAGGCGGGTTCCCAAAGTTGTTCTCAGCGTGCGGTAGAGCAGCGATTTACGCGTCATTCGATTTGCCACCAGCGGAACAGCATAATCGTAGAGCTGCGAATAGCTCTGGGTACCAAGAAATACAACGTGCCCGTGTTCGAGCTTTCTTCCAACAAAGTGCGCATTCTTCTCCGCACGAGCACGATTCCGAGCGCTTGTATGGACTATCGGGTGTCCTCCTTGCAGGATTTCTCCAATGCGAAGCGATCCAATGAGGCACCAAGATCGTCGGTTCGTGAAGGTCGTCCAGCTGGCACCAGAATTTTCCCAAAGCAACGACCAGAAAAGCAGAATGTCATTCACACGTGCGCCTTTGAGGATCGCGGCACGCGGATTCAGGACATAGTCTCCGTAGGTCAAATTCTCCCAGTCCGGATCGGCGTGAGTCTGATACCACGAAAGACCATTGGTGAATGGCCACGCGTTCGTTGGGTAAGGAGTGCTTCCGTAGTTCCCATCGAGTGGGAACGGGACATATTCAAACTTCCCATCTGGGAAGAGCGGACATCGAGCGCGTGATCGGTGTGACATGTTGGCGCCGATGTTAATCAGAATAATTCTCGGCATCGATGGAGTTGCTAACGACTGATTGAAATTCGTCATCGTGCGTCAATCCACACGGCCGTCGGATCGTACTTTGGGTTCGGTTCCGTCGGAACGGGTGCGTTCACCGACTCGCGCCAGGCTTGCAGCCGCGTGTGCAGGCGGGCGGCTGTTTCCGGCCGCTCGTCGAACAGGTTGTGCTGTTCGCCGATGTCCTCAGCCAGGTTGTACAGTTCGCGGCGGCCGTCTTCGAAGAACTCGATGAGTTTGTAGTCACCCATCCGCACGGCTCCGGCGGGCGTCGTGCGGAACGGGACGTCGGCGCCGGGGTTCGACGGCAGGTAGGCGGGGAAGTGCCAGTAGATCGCGTCCCGCTGCAGCGATCCAGACTGAGTGAGCAACGGCACGAGACTCTCGCCGTCCAGGAGATACCCCTCCGGCCGGGGAGTATGGGTGAGCTCCAACAGCGTCGGGTAGATGTCCAGGCCGATGACGGGCACGTCGCAGCGGCTGCCCGGCTCAATGTGACCCGGCCACTTGACGGCGAACGGCACGCGGACGCCACCTTCATAAAGCATGCCCTTGGACCCGCGCAGCGGCGTCATCCGGGTGACGACGCCATGCCCGCCATTATCGGAAGTGAACAGCACGACGGTGCGGTCTGTCAATCCAAGCCGCTCGACCTCGGCCAGCACGGCTCCCACGCTGTCGTCGACGCTTTCAATCAGCGCCGCGTAGCCGGGATGGAAGTGCTCGGGGGTTGTTTGCTTGCGGGCATACTTGACTTCAACGGCTGGTTTCGGTTCGATCGGCACATGCACCGCATAGTGCGGAAGGTACAGAAAGAACGGCTCATCGGCGTGCTGCGTGATAAAGTTCACCGCTTCGCTCGTGAGACGGTCTGTAAGATATTCGCCCGGTTCGGGCTGTTCGCAGTTGGGATAGAAGTAGGGACTGTGATACCGCCCGCGGCCCGGACTTCCGGCTGTTCCGCCGGCAATGTTGATATCGAACCCTTGTGTGGTTGGATCATCCCCGACGTGCCATTTGCCCAGACTGGCGGTCTGATACCCCGCGGCCTGCAGCGTTTCGGCAACTGTCACGAACTCATCCCGCAGCACCATTCGATTTTTGACGGTCAACAGCTTCCGGAATCGCTCGTCGCCTCGATCGGTCTCACCGACGGTATAGACGCCATGTCTGGGCGTGTATTGTCCCGACATCAGCGATGCGCGGCTCGGCGCACAATTCGGTCCATTGCTGTAGGCGGATGTGAAAATCATCCCTTCAGCCGCCAGCCGGTCAATGTGCGGCGTCTCGTAATATGTGCTCCCCATGAATCCGACGTCCTTCCAGCCCAGGTCGTCGATGTAAAAGAGGATAATGTGCGGACGATCGTCGGCGCCCACATTCGATGCCCGGCAGAAGACGGCGCCGGCGGCGATCAAAAGGACCGCACTGCGGGCGACCGAAATCAGAACAGCGGGGAGGCGGTGCATGGAATCTCCCATGAAAATCGAAAGACTGGCGAAACGACAAAACACCATGAGCGCCGATAAGTTTGACCTGAAGACTTCCAGGAAAACATCGTAACTCAAATCATCCGGATCGTCTGCGAACCGGTCTTATGTTCTCCGATGCGCCAATCGGGTCGATGAAGTCGACAACCAGTGAGCACTGTGCGCGCGTGACGTCCGATGACCATACAAAGCGGTGTGGAGAACATCCACACGTGAATGACGTCGAAGCGGCGCGTCATGAGCGGGCGATCGCAGACTCTGACGTGCCAGTTGCATAGAATGACTCGTCCGCCAATGGGGTCCGTGGCGATTTCGTATGCCGCGGTCTCCCCCTCGCGATACCCCACGGAACAGGTGCATTGATGGCGAGCCAGCTTCTCGACCGGGAAGAGTACATCGAACAGGCGTACTTCTTTCGAGTCTATCGGCAGCGAATCGAGGAGAACGTTTCCGCCCAGGAAGTGCTGACAGGGATCGGCGAGGAGATTCTGGCGACGACGAAGTTGCCGCTGGCCATCGATTTTCTCCGCGCGGAGCTGATGCAAACCGGCCATGTCAGCGGCGGCATGGCCCGCTTGTCGCATTACTTTACACCGTTCCAGGCGTTCGTCATGCAAAAGGCCGAACAGGAAGATTCTCGCTTCGACGCCCGCATCGCGCTGCGCGTCCTCGGACAGGAAGCCGAGTATCGTAGCGGCGGAGCGACCCCTCAAGGACTCTTCGTGTTTCAGTTTGAATGTCTGGCCCGAAACCGGTTGGGTTACGATGCCGGACTGAAAGCGGTCGCCGCCGATCCAGTCTATTCCGACGACTGGCAAACCTGGATTCTGCGGCTCTCTGGACTGCTGGGAACGACCGACTTCGCCACGCTGCTCTATCGACGGTCGGAGCATCGGGTGGAAGAACACCGCCGCCGCATTCAGGATCCTGCTTATACGCCGTCCTATCCGGTGCTGTTCGGCGTGCAGGAAGGGCGGATCGCGAAGGCCAACATCGGGAAGGATCCGCTCTATATGTTTGCCGCGCTCCAACGGCAGCTGGGATATCCACAGGTTCCCCGCCCGGCGCCTTTGAAGACGGCGCCGCAATTCGATCCGGCGGTCGAGACGCGATTCCAGCGTCTGGAAGCCAAGGTCCAACTCCTGGAATCCGAACAGAAAGGCGGCATCGACCTGTCGCAGTTCATCGCCAGGCCGCCGAGCTTTGATTCGTCAATGAACGATGCCTGAGGCGGCTACTTCTCCGGTTTGCGGGCCTCCTGCAGGCACTCGACATACTGGCGGGCGAGGTCACAGATGCGGTTCATGTCCCCGCGAGCGAGGGCGTCCTTCTCGACGAGAGACGAACCGAGCCCGACGGCGCAGGCGCCGGCTTTGACGAAGTCGCCCAGCGTCTTGAGATTCACGCCGCCGGTCGGCAGCAGACGGATCTGAGGGAACGGACCTTTGAGCGCTTTGAGATGGTTCGGACCACCGATTTCCGCCGGGAAGACCTTCACGACATCCGCTCCGGCTTCCCAGGCGGTGAGCACTTCGGTGGGCGTGAAGCCGCCCGGCATGATCACCTTGTCGTAGCGGTTGCACAATTCGATGACGCCGCGATTCACCGTCGGCGTGACGATGAACTCCGCCCCCGCCAGAAGTGCGGCTCGGGCGCTCTCGGTATCGAGCACGGTCCCCGCGCCCAGGAGGATGCGGTCGCCAAGGGCATCGCGGACGCGACTGATAATGTCCAGCACGCCCGGCACGGTGAACGTCACCTCGATGACGTCGATCCCCCCTTCGAGGAGCGCCCCAGCCACATCAACCAGTTGCTCGCCGCTCGGCGCGCGAATAATGGCCACGATGCCGCTGTCGAGAACGCGCTGAAGATTATGGAGTCGACTCATGAGGTGTCGGTTCAGGTTTAGATACGGAGGGGAGGCAGGCGCTCAGTGAAGCGTTGCGGCTCAC
>JAHBXU010000324.1 GCA_019636315.1 Planctomycetaceae bacterium
CGGGCTAAACCTAACCCAGCACCCACCAAACGGGGGAAAGTCCACGCTGGACCTGCTACGGATCTGAGCACGAGTCACTTGTTGTGACCAATCTCCATAAGGTCAGATCGCAAGCCAACGGCCCCGCTGTCGGACAATGGTGTCCTCTCCCGCACGTTGCCTGCGAGTGGGTCCCAGAAGCGAATCGTGAGCTTCCTGCCTGGAATACCGCCTCCTTGTGCTGACATTCGGGCCGGCGCCCGGTGCGTTATCGGGTGAGGGACACGGGTGAAGTCGACCTGGCAGCGCACTATACTCGCCGCTTCACCTGGACGATGATGAGACCATGCTGAAGATCGACCACGACCTGACTCCGTCCGACCTGTTGCCCGCCATTGAGCGGATGTGGGAAGCCTCCGCCCAGTGCATCGATTCGATCGACCGCACCTGGGATCCGGCAAACGGATCTCCCGTCTTCACGATCGAAGGCCGGTATACGGCGCAGGGCTGGACCGAATGGACGCAGGGCTTTCAATTCGGCGCTGCATTGCTTCAGTTTGACGGAACGGACGACAGGCGATTTGTTGACCTGGGGCGCCGCCAGACCTGGGAGAAAATGGCGCCGCACGTGACGCACATCGGCGTGCACGATCACGGATTCAACAACATCAGCACATATGGCAACCTGCGGCGACTGATGCTCGAAGGCCGCATCCCGCATGATGCCGCTGAACTCGCCATGTACGAATTGGCGCTGAAGTGCAGCGGTGCGGTGCAAGCCGCCCGCTGGACGGCGACGGCCGACGGGGGCGGGTTCATCCATTCGTTCAACGGACCACATTCCCTGTTTTGCGATACCATCCGCTCGCTCCGTTCCCTCGCGCTCGCCCATTGGCTGGGCCATCGCTTGCTTGGCGAGAATGACTTGGCGATCTGCCTGTTGGACCGATTGGTCCAGCACGCCGAGCAGACGGCCAATTGCAATGTTTACTATGGCGAAGGCCGCGACGCCTACGACGTTCGGGGGCGCGTGGCGCACGAATCGATTTTCAACACAAAGGACGGCCGCTACCGGTGCCCCAGCACACAGCAGGGCTACAGCCCGTTCACCACATGGACGCGCGGACTGGCCTGGATCATGCTCGGCTATCCGGAACTGCTGGAATACCTGGCGATTCTGCCGGAGGACGACTTCGACGCCCTGGGGGGCCGTTCCCGGGTCGAAGTCATGATGCTCGAAGCGGCCACCGCCGCGTGCGACTTCTTCATCGAGAATGTGCCCACGGACGGCGTCCCCTACTGGGACTCTGGGGCGCCGCGGCTCGTTCTGCTGGGAGAATACACCGACCGACCGTCTGATCCATTCAATGGGCAGGAACCGGTTGACAGCTCAGCGGCGGCGATTGGGTGTCAGGGGCTGTTACGGCTGGGACGCGTCCTCACGGCACGCGGCGACGCCTCGGCCGGATCTGTCTACTTTCAGGCCGGATTGACCGTCCTTCGCACATTGCTCGACGACCCGTATCTCAGCACGTCGCCCGAACATCAGGGGTTGCTGTTGCATTCGGTCTATCACCGACCGCGTGGATGGGACCACATCCCCGAGGGACACGACATTCCGTGCGGAGAATCGTGCTTATGGGGCGACTATCATCTGCTGGAATCCGCCCTGTGCGTGCAACGGATCGCGTCGTCCAGCCCCTACCTGACATTCTTCGGTCCTGGCGGGCGATGACGCGGGATCGTGGGCCGGTGGATGCTGGCTTTGCTGCTGCATCGGGCAACTGTTGGCAGCGTCATTCGACGGCCACAAGCGCTGGTCATTGCCCATTCAATGCACGGTCCCGCAGCGTGTCGTCGAGTGATGTGTCGGGGACATCGCTCAGTCCTCCGGTAAGGAGCATCCCGTCGAGTTCCACCTCGGCCTGGCGGAGGTCGATGACTGCTTCCAGGGCCGTCAACCGCGCTTCATAATACATCCTGCGGGCCGTCAGCAGTCGCAGGAAATCGAACTGCAGAGGATACGCCTGGGTGATCAGCTCCAGGGTTTCCGACTGGGCGGGGAGGATTTCATCACGATAGGTCACGACGCGGTTGTGCGCCTGTTGATACTGCCGGAACCGGTCGGCCAGTTGCGACTGCAGGGATAGTTCGATCCGCCGCACGTTGTGGCATGCGCGCTGATAATCGGCGGAGGCGCGGGCGATGTTGCCCTCGTTGGCGTTGAAGAGGGGAACCGGGACGCCCAGCATGATGTTCGCTGCGCCGTCATCGGTTTGATTGATGTACATCATGCCGACGTTGACTTGCAGATTGGGGATTGGTTGCACGCGTTCGCGACCGATCCGCTGCCGCGCTTGCTGCACTTCCGCACGTGCTTGCTGCAGCTGCGGACTCAGCAGTGCGATTTGCTCCCAGGCGGTTGTTGCGTCGCGCAGTGGCTGTTCGTCAAAGAGGATCGGCTGCAACTCGACCGACGCCAGTTGCGGCCACCCAATGAGCGCAGCCAATTGCTCCCATTTGGCCGTGTAGTCGTAAGACGCGTTCTGACGGATGATCTGCACTTCCTGAAGCTGGACGCGGGCCTGGAGAACGTCGGGAAGAGCCGCCTGCTGGGCTGCCCGCAAGGCTTCTGCGTTTTCCAATCCGTCGAGGGCAATCTGATGCAGCTCGTCCGCCAGATGCATGCGTTCCTGGGCGCCGAGCGTCGCATAGAACTGCCGTTGCACGTCATTACGGACACGAAATCGTTGGGCTTCGGCCTGCCATAGCAGCGACTGGACTTCCTGCTCAGCGACCGCGCGGTTCCAACTCAGCTTGTCGCCCAACACGATGGTTTGCGACAGGTACGCTCCCTGCATCCCCGCCGTACCGCTGTCTCCGATCTCCTCGCCCGAGTATCCGACGACCGGATTGGGATACAGGCCGAGTTGCCAGCGCACGCCCATGGCCTTGCGCGCGGTTGCGTTGGCCTGGGCGATGGATGGATTATTGGCAATCGCGATGGCCACCAGTTCATCGAGCGACATCGCCGCTGACGGCGCTGGCTCGGTGGAGAATGCTGGGTCGGTGATTTCCTCAACGGAGCGCCCCTCGGCGTTGTCATCGCTCGGCGCAATGGCTGAGGCATTGAGGGATGAATTCGCCGCGCTTCCCGCCACTTGAACGACACGTTGCGGAAGCGGCGTCGCTTCTCGAGTCCGGGCGTAGAGTGGCTGCGGGGCCCCTGGTCTCGAGGGAACCAGCGACGGCGAGTCGACGGTCGCCGCGGCCTGCGCCTTCGACTCGGATCCGGCGTCCACAACCAGACCGGCATGGCGGCAGGCCAGCATGCCAGGGAGGCAGGCCAGAACGCCGCCACGAACGATTATGTTTGTCGTATCCAGTCGGCGAATCTTGCGGATGAAGCGGCGCATGCTCCATTGATCGGCCGTACGGATCGCAGGCCGTCACCGGGCAGGTCTCAGTCGTCAGAATCGTTACGACGCCGACACTCATGACAGCCGCAAGCGCGTGAGCGGTCGACCGCAGCCATTCGCATTCAATGGCAGCCAAAGTCAGGCGCAGATCGTGCCGGAAATTGCGCCGTGTGAAGTGCCAGGCGTTTTTTCACGGAGCGGACGTCGGCTGATGTGCCTTCCGATGTGCCAACCGACACAGAAGCTGCAAAGCTTGAACAGAGAACGAGGGGCATTCACACCACGGTGCCGCGGCGGATCAGCGCCAGGCCATCAAACATTCCCTCGATACAGAGGGGAATGGGCATGGAGCGCTGCAAATGGACCTCAGCATCGAGGCAGCGCTCGAGTTGCGCGGCGAGCAGGTCGAGTTGCAATGCGTCTTCGTTGGCTGAGTGCTCAGTGGTCTGCTCGGAGAGTTCCCGTAACCGGCTTCGGAGAGATTCCACACAGAATCGCACGGCCCACGAAGCGTTGAGGCGCTGGTTGGCGGGTTCCCCCCCCATCTCATCGATGCTGTTGAGGACCGCATCGGACGCAGTCCACGCATCCATGTCCGCTCGATCGAGAAGTGAGAACAGGCGGAGTCGCAATTGGCGAAGTTCGGGCTGTAGGAGTTGCCGCGCCGTGGCAAGACTTCCTGTCGCGAGTGCAGCCGTGGTGCGAATTACCTCGTCGTCATCGGCCCATCCCAGGTCTCGAATCAGCGCGGCGATCTCCCCATCATTGAGCGGCGCGAACATCAATGGCTGGCAGCGCGATCGAATCGTCGGCAGGATGGCGTCAGACGAGGGAGTCAGCAGGATCAACACCGATCCGGGGGGAGGTTCTTCGAGGGTCTTCAAGAGGGCGTTGGCGCTCGCCGTATTCATCGTGTGGGCGTCTTCCACGATGGCAATGCGCCGATCGGCCGACATGGGCCTCAGAGATAATTCATGGCAGAGCCCCTCTCGCCCGCGCCGTTCCTGAGCACCGATGATGAGTTCGATCGGCAATTCCCGCTTCCCGTCTGGCAGCCGCACGCGGATCAGGTCAGGGTGAGTCGCGGCCTGGACCTGAATGCAGCCGGTGCAAACCCCACAGGCATCGATCGTGCCTGCAGCACGTTGGCGACAAAGCAGGGATTGAGCCAGGCATTCGGCAAATCGTGCCTTTCCGATGCCTTCCGGGCCAATGAACAAATAGGCATGTGCCAACCGACCGCGCCTCACGGCCTGAGCGAGCTGTTCCCGTTGTCGAATATGCCCTCGGAGTTCCCGCCACATCAATCGATAGCTCTCTGGACAACAATAGCGGCCGCACAACGCCGTCCCAGAAATTGCCGTCGAGCGCTCTGGGATACCGCAATGCGATTCCGGGCAACTCCACAGCGTCGCTGACCTTTCGGAAGATACTGGAAATTTGGCAGATTGTCACGACGTGGCAGACTGCGCTAAGTATGCGCGGAGATCCCATTGGAACGCTGAAATTTGTCGCGGCGCCATCGATCGTGCGGGCGAACTTCGCAGATCCGTGCCGAAGAGAGAGTTACCGTCTTGCGGCTTGAGGACGTGCATTTGTCATGCCTCAGCCCTGCGGCGACATGTGGGAACGTTGGTCACGGTGGACCAGGCGTGCCGTGACCAGCCGTTCAATTCCGGCACGTCCGCTCCGCAAGGGCGGCAAGAACACGATGGAGCGTTTGACATGACATTTGTGAGACTTGGCAAATTCCCTGCAATTCTCGCGTGCGTTGCCGCGGCGATCTCAGTGACCGCTCAGGCCGCTGAAAAAGTGGTCCCGGCAAAGTCCGGCGTGGTTGACGTCGCCTTGCAGGCGGACGGCACGCTTCTCGGCCGCATGGTGAGTTCGGAAGGCCGCGCGATCGACGGCGCCGTGGTCACTCTGGCGACCAAGGATGGCGTGATCGGCCGGACGACAACGGACGCGGAAGGCGTCTACCGCTTCGCGAATCAGACCCCGGGTGCGTATCGCATCTCGGCTGGACAGCAAGTCCAGGAATTCCGCGTTTGGCCGGAAGAAGCAGCTCCTCCCGGAGCACAGGCTTACGCGTTGATCGTGGATTCGAATCGCGTCATTCGCGCCCAGATGAGCACTGGAGGACTGGGAACGGTTGTCGGCGT
>JAHBXU010000325.1 GCA_019636315.1 Planctomycetaceae bacterium
CCCCCGGTATCGCCGCCCGCCTCAGTTCCCGAGGGCGCTGCACGCATGCCCGATCGAGCTGGTCTGTCTGACCCTCATCATTTCGGGCTGCCACCTGGCTCTGTGGCCTTGGAATGACGATCCGATCTCTGATCGGTTCAGTCATGTGGAGGTGAAAGAGTACCGCGAATGGGCGACTCAGATCGACTACCCGGATCTGAACTGCGAGCCTCTACCTCCGGTGCCGGTCGAGGAACCGCGGCGGCTGAGAAACTTCACCAAGGACGACTTGTGGGACATGACGCTTCAGGAAGCCGTCCATCGGGCGCTGTCCCACTGCGACATCATCCGGTCGAGCGGCGTGTTTCTTTCACCCGGCAACCCGATCCTGGCGAATCCCGACTTTGCCCCATCGGCGTATGACATTGCGATTCAGGAGACGGGTGTGCTATTCGGGCAGAGGGGAATCGAAGCCGCCTTGTCCGAGTTCGACGCCCAATTCACGACGGTGATGACCTGGGGACGCGACGAACGAATTCAGAACAATTTGTTCTCAGTCGGTCTGCGACCGGGAGCGACACTGACGCAGGACACAGCAAGGTTCAACGCAACCGTTCAGAAGCGGCTGGCCACCGGCGGCGTGTTTGGCGTCACACACGAGTGGAACTACGATGCCAACAACGTGACCGGCCAGTTGTTCCCTTCGGTCTACACGGGCCGCGTCCGGACGGAGTTCCGGCAACCGTTGTGGGCGGGCGCCGGGACGGAGTATACGCGAATCGCCGGGCCGATCACCCAGAATATTGAAGGCGTGACCGGCGTTCAGCAGGGCGTGGTCATCGCCCGCATCAACGGCGACATCACAATCGCCGAGTTCGAACTGCGTGTGCTGACCCTCGTCCGCGACGTCGAGGAACTGTACTGGCGGCTCTATCTCGCGTATCAGCAGTTCGATGGGGCGACCGCACTGGCCCAGGCGGCTCACCGCACCTGGCAGGATGTGGAGGCCCGTGTCCGCGCCCAGGCCACGGGCGGCGGTTCGTTACAGGCGACCGAGGCACGCGACCAGTTGCTGCAGATTGAGAATCGGCTGAACATGGCCCGGAATCAGTTGTACGACATCGAGGCCCAGCTTCGCCGCATGCTGGCCTTGTCACCGAATGACGGCCGTATCCTCCGGCCCGTTGACCAGCCGATGGTTGCAGAATTCTGCCCCGATTGGCAGGTCATGCTGGCCGATGCGCTCGCGCGCCGACCCGACCTCCGCAAGCAGAAATGGAACATCAAGCGGCTGGAGCTGGAGTTGATTGCCGCCGAAAACCTCACCAAGCCCCGGCTCGACTTCGTCTCCGGATATCATGTGAACGCCTTCGGAGACAATCTCCTCGGCAGCAAGAACGACGGCGTCACGGATGAAGGATTGGGGAACGCCTATGAGACATTGACCGCCGGCAAACAAACCGGCTGGGACATCGGATTTGAGTTCTCCGTTCCCCTCGGACTGCGATTCGCGCACGCTCAGGTGCGCAACGCCGAGATGAAGCTGGCCAAGGCCCGCGCAGGCCTGTTGGAACAGGAAGCCGAAGTCAGCCACGAAATGGCGGCTGCGTTCCGACAATTGGATCTTGCCTATGCGTCGATGCAGAACGGGCTCAACCGGAAGATCACTTCAGAACAGCGGCTCAGGGCGATTGAGGTCCAGCGGGAAGTGACGCCCGACCGCATTACCCGGGATGCGGTGTTGCGGGCACACGATCAATACATCCAGGCCGACGCGGCCTTTGCGCAGGCGATCGTCGAATACAACGTGGCTCTGATGGAGTTGTTCTTCCGCTCGGGCACACTGCTGGGATTGTACAACGTGCATCTGGAGGAGGGGCCGTGGACGCCCGAGGCGCGCGTCGATGCGGTGGAGAAAGCGGCCAGCCGCGCTCACACGATTCCTACCGCAACAATGCTGCATTCCGAGCCGCCGCCGTTCGCGCATCCGGTCGAATCGATCTCCCCACTCCTCCCGGACGAGGCGGGACCAGCTTTTGAGGGGTGGCCGCAAACGGACGGCAAATCGACAGGCCTCGGTTCAGAACCGCCTCGGTTGATGCCGCTCGAGCCGGTCCCACAGACCGATCAACGACAATCGCCGCTGATTGCCCCGCCGAGGATGCCGCCCCCGGCGGGTCAACCACCCGCGCCCTATCTGTGAGCAACCGATGACGTCGGTCGGCGATTACTCGTCGTCAGACGACTTGGGCTTTGCGCCGCCCATGGTGAACAAGGGGCCGCTGGAATCACCCATGCCGCCTTTAAGCTCGACCTGAGGTTCCGGAGACGAGCTCGATTCCATCGGCTCGATGGGTGCATCGAGCTTGCGGCTCAAGCCGATCTTCCGGTCGTCGATGTCGACGCGCAGAATCTTGACCTCGATCTCGTCGCCAACGCTCACTTCGTCTTCCGGGTTCTCGACCTTGTGATCGGCGAGCTCCGAGACGTGCAGCAGGCCCTCGAGATTGTCTTCCAACTCGACGAAGACGCCGAAGTTGGTGATCTTGGTGACCTTTCCGGTGATGATCTCGCCCGGCTTGTATTTGTCGGGAATCCGCGCCTCCCAGGGATCATCGTCCAACTGCTTGAGTCCGAGGGCGATTCGCTTGCGGTCCTCATCCACCGAAATGACGATGCACTCGATCTCGTCACCCTTCTTGAGGATCTCGCTGGCGTGAGCAATCTTTCGGGTCCAAGACATGTCGCTGACGTGCAGAAGTCCGTCGACCCCTTCTTCCAGCTCGATGAACGCTCCATAGTTGGTGAGATTGCGAACGGTCCCTTTAACCCGCGCACCAATGGGGTACTTCTGGGAGACATCGTCCCAGGGGTTGGGCTGAATCTGCTTCATGCCCAGGGAGATCTCCTGTTTATCGGTGTTGATGCCGAGGACCATGACCTCGACTTCGTCGCCAATATTCACCAGCTCGCTGGGATGATTGACCCGCTTCGTCCAGGACATCTCGCTGATGTGCACCAGGCCCTCGATGCCGTCCTCGAGCTTGACGAATGCACCGTAGGACATGACGTTGACCACTTCCCCTTTGACCCGGGAGCCCACGGGGTACTTGGTTTCCACGTTGTCCCACGGGGAGGGGAACTTCTGCTTCAGGCCGAGGGCGATTTTCTCGCGGTCCCGGTCGATGTTGAGCACCATGACTTCGATCTGGTCGTCGATCTTGACCATCTCCGAAGGATGGGAGATTCGTCCCCAGCTCATGTCGGTGATGTGCAACAGGCCGTCGATGCCGCCCAGGTCGACGAACGCGCCGAAATCGGCGATGTTCTTGACGACGCCCTTGCGCAACTGGCGTTCCTGAATCTCGCTGAGCAGCTTGCGCTTCATCTCGGTCCGCTGGTCTTCGATGAGCTTGCGGCGCGAGACGACGATGTTGCGGCGGGAATCGTCAATCTTGAGAATCACGCATTGGATGTCCTTGCCGATATACTCGCCGATGTCCGGCGGGCGGCGGATGTCGACCTGCGAGGCGGGCAGGAACACGTTGACGCCGATATCGACCAGCAGGCCGCCCTTGATCTTTCGCACAACATGGCCGGTGACGACGTCCCCTTCCTTGTGCTTGCTGGTGACCTCTTCCCACTCACGGACCCGGTCCGCTTTCCGCTTGGAGAGCAGGATCAGGCCGTAGTCGTCTTCGACTTCTTCGAGCAGCACCTGAATGGTGTCGCCCACATGGGGCAACTCTTCCCCGTCCTCCCACTCGTCGAGTGTGACGATGCCTTCACTCTTGT
This sequence comes from Planctomycetaceae bacterium, assembly GCA_019636315.1. Taxonomy (GTDB): domain Bacteria; phylum Planctomycetota; class Planctomycetia; order Planctomycetales; family Planctomycetaceae; genus JAHBXU01. The sequence continues at coordinate 3,775 of JAHBXU010000325.1, forward strand.
AGCCGATGTCGACCAGCACCTCGTCGCCGCTGATGCTCAGAACCTGGCCTTCGATGATCTCGTTGACGTCAAACGTCCGGGACGTCGCGTCATAGACGAGATCCATCTCGGCTTCCGTCGGGACGACTTCCTTCAGTGATTCGCCGAATGTGGCGTCGAGTTCCCGTTCGTCAATACTGAACTCGCGAATGAGGTTGCGATCGACCATGCTAAGTTTCAAAACGTCTGGTTGCGGATGCGGGCGACGGTCGTCCCACACATCCCGGATTTCGATTCGCCGATTCCGGCAATGACTCCACAGTCATACTGTCCAGCAGAAGGGGCGAGAACGCGAGGACCGTCCGGCCGAGACTATAGCAGAATCCCCGGAAACAGGGCCAGCGAGATCGTTCACAGAGCGGCTGTGCCATGAAATCTCCGGCCGCCCCCTTCGCCGCTGAACGCTCCTGGAAACGTCTCGGAGATCCTCTCTGCGCGGCAAAGTGCGTCGAATCGCCCTTGACGTCCGCAAAATGACCGACGGGAGCGCAAAACGGGCCAACGCATCAGCCACCGCTTGATCCCGCAGAAATCGGTGGATTAGAATCATTTCCCATCATCCAACCGTCCCGTCGTTTCAGCGAGTAGGGCCTTTCAGGAGCTCTCTTATGGGTTTGCTCGACCGCCTCCGTCACGAATTGATTGACATCATCGAGTGGGTGGACGACTCGCGGCATACGCTGGCGTGGCGGTTCCCCCGCTATCGGAACGAGATCAAAAACGGCGCCCAGCTCATTGTCAGGCCCGGGCAGGTCGCCGTGCTGGTCCATCGCGGCGAAATCGCTGACGCCTACGGACCCGGAAATCACAAGCTTTCCACCGACAACATGCCGATTCTCAGCACCATCATGGGCTGGAAGTACGGCTTCGAGAGCCCGTTCAAATCAGAGGTCTACTTCGTCAGCACGCGGCAGATCACCGAGCTCAAATGGGGGACGCCCAACCCCATTATGCTCCGCGATCCGGACTTCGGCCCCATCCGCCTGCGGGCGTTCGGCACCTATTCGATGCGGTGCTCGGATCCCAAGGCGCTGCTCCGGGAGTTGATCGGCACGGACGCCTCTTTCGAGGCGGACGAGATCAATGAATTGATGCGGTCGATCATCATCTCGGCACTGGCCGACCTGCTGGGCGAGTCCAAAGTGGCAGCGCTCGATCTGGCCGGCAATTACCGCGAATTCTCAAAGCAACTGCGGGCGACGGTCGTTGAACGCGTCGACGATGAGTACGGTCTCGATGTCCCTCAACTGGACATCGTCAACATCTCCCTGCCGGAAGAAGTCGAGAAAGCCCTCGACACACGCAGCAGCATGGGGGTCATCGGCGACATGAATCGGTTCCAGCAGTTCCAGATGGGCAAAGCGATGACAGCCGCGGCTGAAAACCCCGCGCCCGGCGGCGGAGCGGCCACCGGCGTGGGCCTGGGCGTGGGCATGGCGATGGCCAATCAGATGGCGCGAGGCCAGGGCATGGGAGCGGCGACGCCCCCGCCTCCCCCCGGCGAACTCTGGCACGTCGCCGTCAACGGCGCCACTCAGGGACCGTTCGACGCCCAACAACTGGCTCACCAGATCCGCACCGGCCAGATCACGCCGTCCACCCACGTCTGGACGCCAACATTAGGCGCCTGGACAACCGCCGGTCAGGTCCCACAACTCGCACCAATGTTCGGCCCCACTCCCCCGCCTCCCCCACCGGGAATGTGAGGCAGCGAGAGCATCATCCGAAGGGGCGGT
>JAHBXU010000326.1 GCA_019636315.1 Planctomycetaceae bacterium
GAGCAGAATCGCGCGATGCCGACGGAGAACGCGACGGCCGGATCGCTTCATCCGCAGCGGTCGATTGGCAGCGGTTGGCGTCGATGGAAATGCTGAACGAAGAGGTCAAGCGAATTCGAAATCGACTGACGGCACACCTGCGCACGGTCGCTTCGTTCAATCGAGAAGGGGACGCCATCGCCAACGACGCGGTGGTCCTCGCCGCGATCGCGGCCGTCGCTGCCAGACATCCCGAATCGACGACGTGGCAACAGCACGCCGATGCGGTCCGCGATCTTGCGACCCAACTGGCATCTCACGCTGGCCGAACCGGGCGCGAATCGTTTACCGCGGCTCAACTCCCTTATGAGCAATTGCTGGCAATTCTTGACGGTGGGCGTCCGACCACCGTCGGCGCGGCCAACGTGCCCTTCAGCGACGTCGCGGACCGGAGCAGCCTGATGAAACGCATCAAGCGGTCGTTCGACTTTCTGAAGGGCGACATTGCATCCGAGACTCGCTTTCGCCAGTCCGAAGACGATATCCTGCGTGAAGCAACTCTCCTCGCCACGCTTGGGGGGATGATATCGACCGACAGCTATGGATCCTGGAACGAGCCGCGGTATCAGCAGTTTGTCAGCGAGTTCATTGAGAGCAGCCTCCTCATACGGGACGCTGCCGTTAAGCATCAGTTTTCCGATTTCCTGACGGCCCGTGATCGGTTGCAGAACAGCTGCGCCGCATGTCACGGCGAGTATGCGCTGGGCGATGAGGGACTATGAAATCTGTGTGTCGAAAGCTCCGGTCAATCCGTCTCGTTCTCTGGCAGGCGGGGGCCGTTTTGCTCCTCCTCTCCGCAATCTCGTGGGAAGCCGCGGGGGAGGAAATCCAGCTGAAGAGCGGCCAGCGACTGGTGGGCGATATCTTGAAAGAGACCACCGAGGAACTGTACCTCGACGTGGGCGTTGATGTGATCCGCATTCCTCTTGACCGCATTGCCACACGGCAGGCGGAGAGTGACGGCGAATCCATCGGGCGGAGCGATCCCAATGTGCGCGCGGAAGACGTCTACCTGACCGCCAGCCTGCCGGTGCGCAGCATTCGCGAACTCGCAGAGACGTACGGCGAGGGCGTGGTGCTGGTGCAGACGCCCAGCGGGCTCGGCAGTGGTTTCATCATCAACTCGCGCGGCTATTGCGTCACGAACTATCACGTTGTCGAGCAGGAAACCCGGATCGCCGTCACGATCTTTCATAAGACGCAACAGGGGGATTTCACCCGGCGGCGCATCGACGATGTCAAGATCCTCGCATTGAATCCGTTCTTCGATCTGGCATTGCTGCACATCCCCGAACAGAAGGACATGTCCTTCCGACCGGTCTATCTTTCGGAAGCGAATGAACAGTTTGAAGGGGAAGAGGTGTTCGCCATCGGTAATCCGCTCGGACTGGAGCGATCGGTCTCGCAGGGCATTGTCAGCACGCGAAACCGAACCTTCGAGGGACTTGTTTACATCCAGACGACGACGCAGATCAATCCCGGCAACAGCGGCGGCCCGTTGTTCAATCGTCGTGGCGAAGTCGTCGGCGTCACCAACATGAAGATCTCCGGCGGCGAAGGACTCGGGTTCGCCATTCCCGTGGCCTATCTCAAACACTTCCTGCGCAATCGCGATGCCTTCGCTCTGGACCAGACGAACCCGAATACGGGTTTCCGCTATCTGGAACCACCCCGGCGTCAGAATCCGGAGACGCCGCCGCCGCCGCCGTGAGAAGCATCGGCGGATCGTGAGAACGTCGCTGAACGCATCGACGTCGAGTCATCCTGCGTGGTGGCGAGCGCGTGATAACCGGAGCCTTTACGATCGGTCGACGCCGACCCCGGGGGATGTGATTCCCCTGTCCCTTGTTCGCGAATGGATGAATCGCCAATGTTGAGCCAAGTGATCGGACGCCCTCAACAAACGGCCGCCTTGCCGCGTGCCTTTCCAGATACTTCAGGCGAATCCATTGCAAACTGCTGAATGCGATCCGCTGTTTAGCGCGAGTCACGCCCTTCTGTGGTGATCGATGCTGTCCAATGTTGACGCCAACGAGGGATTGCGTTCAAATCCAAACAGTGGTGCACGTCTGACGAATCGCGAATTCGGATGTCGCCATTCGTTCGTGTCCTGTCGATGATCGAGTCAGAATCACCTCTTCGGCCACCGACCAGCCCTTCGTTGGAAAGGCCATTAATGCAGACAACCTACTGCGAGCTGTGCGACCACCCCGCCGTCATTCATGAGACCATCGCGCATCGTGCAGGTGTGCGGGTGCGGCATTTGTGCCGTTACCACGGTCTCAAGCTGTGGCGGGACGCAGTGGAGCCCGCCACGGCTCACTTGGCGCAGCACGCCCATCAACGCGCCGTCAAATCGCCTGTCACCATCCCCCCCGGTGGACAGCGCCCGGAACGCAAGACGCGCTGAGGATCGCGTCGTCCATTCCGCTTGTTTCTGACGCTTGAGTGCACGACTCGCACAGTGTTCGGCTCACATCCCAAGGGGAGGGGCCGCCCTCCAGCGACAAATGAGATTCTCCCGGACTCGACCGCAATTTCGTCGCCGAACAACTGTTCGATTCTCTGATGGCGAGTGATCCGCTCTCCGGATTCCTGCGTGGAGGAACCTTTGGGCTGGAAAGTTGCGAGATGCGGTATTGTCAACAACCTCGCCGGGTTGTCGAGATCGTGGAATTGTACTGCCGCGACGGTGTTGCCGATTGTTGCCATTATCCGCGTTGCATCGGTTCGACGGAGAATACCCATCCTGTTCGCCATTGACTTGTGACGACCGGCACTTGCCATGACAGACCGCCACTTCGCTCCCCCTGGATGCCGCCTGCATGCCATGTTTCCCTGGTTGAATCAGGAATTTCCCCCTCAGAGCGACGTTGGCAGATGCTCCCTACTGGTCGCGACGCGCGTCCACTGATCGCACCGAACATGCAGGGGAAATCCGCCGGCGGCCGCTGTCGATCGACGGTCTTGTCGAGTGGCGCCCGTCATTTTAGTGAGGAGCGATCAGCGACGGGCCTGGCGATCTTCCGGATTGCCTTCTCGCTTGTCCTGTTGGGCGAAATCTCACAACTCATTTATTACCGTCGTTTTCTGGCGGAAGAACTTCCCGCCGATGGAGCGCTGGCGGTGCTGCTGTTCTGGTGGGCCGCGACAGCGTGCATGGCTGTCGGCTGGAGGACGCGTCTCGCGGTTGTAGTGAACTATCTGTTCAGTGCGCTGACGTTCGGGCGGTTTCACCTGTGGGAGTACCACATCGACCACATCTATGTGGCGGTCGGTTTTCTGCTGCTCGCGGTGCCCGTGGAACGCGCGCTCTCGATCGATCGATGGTTGCACGTGCAAAAAACCAACCAGGTTGGCCTGGCTGTGCCCGCTCCCACCGTTGCGAGGATTCATTACGACGCGCTGATTTTCGTGGGAATTGCCCTCGTCTACTTCGACTCGGTGTTTCACAAGTTGAATGCCAACATCTGGCTTTCGGGACTGGCCGTGTGGCGTCCGGCATCCTTGCCGCACGCGACGTGGCTCGACCTCAACTGGCTGCTCGACCATCACGCGCTGATGACATCGATGTGTTATGGCACGCTGGCTTTTGAGTTCGCCCTGATCTTTCTGATGTGGTTTGATCGTCTGCGGCCCTGGCTTTTCGTTGTCGGAGTCGGCCTGCATGCGGGAATCTTTTTCGTTTTCCCAATTCCGTGGTTCAGTCTTGCCATGATGGCCTTGTATCTGCTTCTGATTCCTGACCGCTGGTGGCAATTCATCGATCGCGGGACGCAGCCGCAGTGCTCTCGGGACGATCTACCTGACCGACTCACCGCGCGTCGTGGTCTGGAATTCGCAGGTGACCGTCGTGCGGTCGCTGTTGCCGCATTGGCGGCAATCTGCCTCGCCTGCCAGTCCCTGCAGATGCTGAGAGCGCCCGCGGTGCATGCGGCCGCCCGCGCCATGAGCTGCGACGCTCTGATTGCTCCGCTTGTGGAGGTGGCGCGTCGACAGCGCCCCTGGATGCGAGCGCTGTGCGGCGCAACGCCGCATACGGTCTTCCTGGACCACCATTTCGACGACAACGATACGGTGTATACCATTGTGGATGTGAGCAACGCCTGTCACGAATGGTTGCCGATGCTCGATCCGTCCGGACACTCCCGACTCGGATGGTCCGGGCGCCAATGGGCGTTCTGGTCTTTTCGTGCGTGCGGGCCGGGAGAAAACCGTCCGCGACTCATCAACGGAGTCCGAGTCGCAACCCACTGGTGGCGGTCTCAGGATGCCGTGCGCCGGGAGCACTCTGAGTTCGTCCTTCTCAAGCGAACCTATGACCCCTGTTCCGGTTGGAGTTCAGGATACAGCACGCGCCAGCTTGCGCGGCAATGGCAACTGGCAGGGCATATCCTGTGGCGCGATGGAATCTGTGAGGTGTCCTTCATCGACGATCATGAGTCGATTCCTGCCAGCGCAACCGCGAATTCCTTACTGTAGCGTGAACCGAGGCAATCACTCGCGGGGGGAGATCGCATGACGCACACGGTTCTGGTCACCGGTATCGGCGGGAATGTCGGGCAGGGGATTCTGCGGAACATCCGCGCGGCCTTCCCTGACGTACGGCGGGTGGGGACCGACATTCGAGACGTGACGGCCGGGCATCATTTCTGCCATGCGGCCTATCGAGTGCCTTATTGTTACGAACCGGGATTCGACTTGCGCATCGCTGAGATCTGCCGACAGGAGCAGGTCCATCTGATCATCCCAGGCACAGACTTTGAGGTCGTCACGCTCGGCGAACTCACGGCGACCCTGCCGACAGTTCTCGGTTCGCCTCCGGATGTCGCCCGGGTGTTCGTCGATAAGTTACAGACGTTTGAGGAGTTTCGTTCGCGGCGAATTGCGTTCGCGCCCTCGTGCGTTCCTTCGGAATACTTCGGCCAGTTCGAGTCCGTGATCGTGAAGCCTCGCGAAGGACGAGGATCGCGAGGAATTTACTTCAACCCGCCGGACCCCGCAGCGTTCGACGATACGCATCTCGTTCAAGAATTCATCATCGGACGCGAGATCACCACGGCATTCTATGTGACGCGCACCGGCGGACTTCACGGTCACATCACTTTTGAGCGCGAACTCGCTTCGGGAACCACGGAGCGCTGCGCGGTAACGACGGCGTTTGACGACCTCGTCCGACCGCTCGTGGAAGCGGTCGTCGACGGATTCGACATCCGGGGACCATGTAACATTCAGTCGATCGTCACCGCAAAGGGGGACATCGTACCGTTCGAGGTGAATTGCCGTTACTCGGGGACGAACTCCATCCGCTCGCAGTTCGGCTTCGCGGACGTTTGGTGGGGACTGGAAGAGTTCCTCCTCCATCGCGCACCGAGCGACTGGACGCTGCAGCCCGGTGCGGCCGTTCGCGTCCTGGTGGACATCATCTATCCTGGCCGCGAACTGGGCGCGATTGAGGCCGGCAGCGACGATTCCTACATCTTCTGATGCAACGCGCTAAGCAGCCGTCA
>JAHBXU010000327.1 GCA_019636315.1 Planctomycetaceae bacterium
GACCTCTGCGGCGAAGCGATCGAACGATTTTCCTGCGTTCAGTTCTTGATAGTCGGTTACAAGCGTCAACTTTGGCCTGCAGTTCCAAGTCCGAAGAGGTTTCGTCGAAGAACGCGTCAATTTCCACAGAACGAAATGCCGCAACGATGCTCTCAAATGGAAAATAGAGCACACCGAATCCGTGCGACTTCAACTGGTTGATCGAGCTGCTGGTGAAGACTCCGGCCAGCACTGCGCCCAGAAAGGGATGCGTATTCTGATACGTCTCGGCGAGCGGGGCGATGGCCCCTTGGATCTCTTGGGCTTTGTTTCTCGAATGCTTCGTGTATCTCCGATACGCGATTTCGATGAAGGCTTTCGGTATTCCGATGGCATTCTCCGAGCCACCTGCTTCAAGCACGTAGTCGAGATCATGTTGATTGCCCTTGAAGTCGACCCACGCCACTTTGCTGCGTCCTGAGCGTGCCGGGCGCGAGTGACGAGAGTCCAAGTACAACCCGTGTTCTCTGGCCACGTCTGCCAACGGCTCCCGCAAGCACTCTTCGATCAGGTCGCCAATGATCTGGCCGAACTTATGAGCTGGGGATTGTGCCACGCTGAGACCCACCATTCATCCATGAACCCACAATCGGCCTTCGCAAAGAGGAACGCGGTGTTTTCGATTCTTCCACTTCACATTTCGGTCTCGCGTCTTCTCAAAGCGATAGTCTCGAAATCCAGACGCCACTGCGAGTCGGCCGAGCCATTCCATCACCGGAACGTAGACACCATATGGAGCCGAGTCACCGATCACGAAGCACGCCGTCGACGGTGATTTGCAAACTCGCCTAAGCGCAGCCCATACCTGGGCCAAGTCGTGAAAGTAACAAGCGACCATGAGATGGTATGTTTTGCGCCCTCCTTTGGTCAGGCGGATGCGCGCCAGTTCGTGGCACACGTGCGAGATCTCTGTCCGGATCGGCTCAAGAAACTCGCTCTCAAGAACCTCGTCGAGCGAAACGCGGCTTTCTGGAACGTGCTGGGCACACGATCGAACAAGATGCTTTCGAACTGCTTCTTGCAAGTCACCCCAGCCACGAACCTCACCGAAAAATGACATCTCCAACCGAGTCGCGTCGGCGTAGTCGTAATTATTTGGATAAGGAGGTGACGTGACCACGAGTGTAGCCCAATTATCGGGTAGATTCTCACAAACCCTCGCATCACCCTGAAGAATACGGCATTGGCTGTTTGAACTGACAGGCTTCAACGAGTGCAGGTCCTTAGTGATGGTCTGTGCAAGGGAACTGAATGCGTGAAAGGGGCTGCGGGGTAGTTTTTTCTGCTTTTTCGGCAGGACGTACTGCCACTGTGCCGTTCCAACAGGTGAGACGATTCGCAGGATTCCAACCAACGTCAGCCAGATGAGATTCCACTCGCCTGACTCTTCGCGGCATTCCTCGACTGATCTCCGAAGGCGGTCAAGGTCCTCAAGGACATCCCGTGGATAACACCTTTGAATCAGGTCGGGATAATGATCTGTCTGCGTGCGAATCGCAGTTGCTCGTTGGATTACGTGTTTGACAAGATTCGCATACTTGTCGATATCATCCGTGCGCTCGACCTTGGCCTTCGCAACCCGAAAGAGAAATGGGTGCGCCTCAATGCCAACGCCAGCAACCTCTACTGACTCGGCCGCAAGGATCGTCGTTCCCGATCCTGCAAACGGATCGAGAACCTGAACTGGCCGATCATCCTGCTCGAGAATGACCGTTTCCACCCACGGGGCAGAGAACCCCGCACTGAAACGAAACCAACGGTGGACCGGAAGGCTCAGGTTCTCTTGAAATGTCGACGATGTCGAATCGCGGAGCGCTGCGGGCGGCCGTGTTTCCGGAAACAACAATGTCTGGTATGTTTTGGACATCAGTCTTGCAGCTTCGAGATACAGCGATCCTCGACAATCGTGGCCGGACTGTAGGCATGTACATTTCTTGATGTCAAGCCGCACCGGAGTCGCCCGAGGCTGCCAATTTGACATGAGCAACAATCCTCCCGCCTACCCGCCGCCGTCGTTCATTGACCCGGCAGCTCTCATGCAGATTCGGTCGCTCGAATTGCGGGCGAAGGCGGTGGTCGAGGGGTTCTTCGCCGGATTGCATCGTTCCCCGTATCACGGGTTTTCGGTCGAGTTCAGTGAGTATCGGCAGTACGTCCCGGGCGATGATCCGCGCTATGTCGACTGGCGCGTGCTGGCGCGGAGCGATCGGTACTACGTGAAGCGGTTCGAAGACGAAACAAACCTGCGGACGCATGTGCTGCTCGATACGAGCCGGTCGATGACGTTCGGGTCGCTCCCCTACACCAAGGCCGACTACGCCAAGACGCTCGCAGCGACGCTCGGTTACTTCCTCAATACACAGCGGGACGCCGTCGGGCTGGTGCGATTCGACGAGCGGATCGAAGAGTTCATTCCCGCCCGCTACCGCACGGGGCACCTGCGTCGGATCATGCTGGCGCTGGAAAAGCCGGCCGAAGGAAAGTCCACGAGCCTCGCGCAGCCGCTCGATGAGGTCGCGGAGCGCGTCCGCAAGCGGGGCATGCTCGTGCTTCTGTCCGACATGCTCGCGCCCCTGGATGAACTGGAGACGAAGCTCTCCTACTTCCGTGCGCGGCGGCATGAAGTCGTGCTGTTTCAGATTCTCGATCCAGCCGAGATGACGCTCAACTTTGATGAGCCGACGCTGTTTCATGATGTCGAGTCGGGGCGCGAGGTCTACGTGGATCCTGCGCTCGCGCGCGAACAGTACGTCGCGCGGCTCACGCAGCACCTCAACGCGGTCCAGGCCAGTTGTGACAAACTGGGCATCGACGCCTTTCGATTGACGACCGACGTCCCGTTGGAGACGGCCCTGGGAGATTTTCTCCGCAGCCGTACGCGGACCGCGGCGCGCGCGCTCTCCCGGACGCGTGGCTGGTGAAGCCGCACTCGCGTCAAGCGCACGTTTCGTCGTGACGTCAGAGCAGAGAGAAACGCTTCTCGCTTGCCGCCCCGGTCTGGGGACTCTCACTCACGACCTGTCGCCGGCAGAATGGATGTCGATTCGCATCACTCCCCGTGCGGCGCTTCCAGGGAGGCTGTCGCGGGAATGGGAGGAACGGAACCGGCGGAGCGCACGCGCATGTTGATGAACTCGACAACCAGCGAGAAGGCCATCGCAAAGTAAACATAGCCCTTGTTGATGTGCGTCCCGAGTCCATCGGCCACCAGCATCACCCCGATGAGGATCAGGAAGCTGAGCGCCAACACCTTGACCGTCACATGACGCGAGACAAAGCGGCTGATCGGTCCGGAGGACAGCATCATCACGCCGATCGCCAGCACGATCGCGAGAATCATGACCCAGATCTTGTTTGCGTCGACCATCCCGACCGCGGTGATGACGGAATCCAGCGAGAAGATGATGTCCATCAGGGCGATTTGAGTGATGACGGACGCGAACGTCGGTGCCGCTGCAACGGCGTTCTTGGCCTTTTCCTGCCGTGGCTTGTGGTCCTCGATGTTGGCGTGAATCTCTTTAACGCTATGTCCGATCAAAAACAGCCCGCCGCACAGCATGATCACATCGCGACCGGAGACCTGCAGAACTTGCTGACCATGCTCGCCGAACCATTCGGGATTCAAGCCGAGGCTGGTGAGGTCAAACAACGGTCGCGTCAAACCGATGATCCACGAAATTCCCAGCAGCAATCCGATACGCATCAGAAGTGCCGCGGCGAGACCGATGGTCCGTGCACGAACCCGCTGGTGCGGCGGAAGTTTGTCGGCCAGGATTGCGAGAAAGACGATGTTGTCGATCCCCAGAACAACTTCCATCGCCGTGAGAGCCACGAGAGCAATGAGCCAATCCATAGGAGGGCGCCGAATTCAGTGGTCCAAAGGGAGAATGCAGGAGGCGAATCGAAGCGGGTGGAGGACCTTCTTCTCACCCGCGCGCCGTCAGCCGGCGTGCACCGCACGGGGCGTTGGCAACGTGTGCGGCTCGGTGAGCAGAGTGTACATCTCGGGACGGCGGTCGGCGAGACGATTGATTTCATGCTTGTTTTCGACGCGCACAATGTGCTTGCGGCGCGACAGCGTGACGTCGATCTCCGCATAGAGGATCTCCTCCGAAGCGGCCGATGCTGCCGCCAGGACTTTTCCGTTGGGGCCGCAGATGCTGCTGGAGCCGATAAACGGGAAACCTCCTTCCGTCCCCACGCGATTGATGGCGGCATAGTAGACGCCGTTCTCCATGGCCCGCGTGGCGATCGAGTTGGCCGCCATGCACTCCGCTCCGGGCGGCCAGTTAGTCGGAAGTGCAATCAAGTCGGCGCCGAGCAATGCCAGGCTGCGCGCCGCCTCGGGAAACGCGGCGTCGTAGCAGATGTTCATGCCCACGCGCACATGTCCAGCATGGTGCACCGCGAATGGACGGTCACCGGGAGTTGTGAGCATGTCGACGCCGAGGTATGGCAAGTGCACTTTCCGATACGATCCAATCAGCCCCTCCGGGCCAACCAGCACAGCCGCGTTGAACACGCGATCGCCGTCGGCCTCCAGCATGCCGAAGACCGCGTAGCATTGCAGCGCTTGGCACGTCGCGGCGACATGGTCTGTCGCCGGTCCGGGAATTGTCTGGGCGAAGCGGCCGCACTGCTCGAGCGAGTCGAAACAATAACCGGTCACGGCGCACTCGGGAAAAATCGTGAGAGCCGCACCGTTTCCGACGGTCTCCCGAAGAAATGAATCAAAACGGTCCAGGTTTCCGGCGACGTCTCCCAGAGCGACGTCCATCTGAACTCCGGCGATTTTCATGAGATCCCTTTCGCAATGCGGGGCATGCCGCCCGGGATCATAACGTCCGCCATGACCGCGCGCCATTCGTGGACACGCCACAATCAGGGAATCCATTCTGGGACCGACGACCGTTCATCGTCCGATGATGACTCCTCCGGACGAGAGCCCATGCAGAGCGGCGCCGTGGAGCTCGGTCCTCCGATACGAATCGGTCGGAACTCCGTCCGCATCAGCCAGCGTCGTGGCCGAGCGATGGCTCCGGCTGAACGTCATCACGATTCCAGACGACTTCGACCAACGTCGTGACACCGTGTCCGGTACTGGCGTGGTACCCCTTGCGGATGTGCATCCGCCAGATCCACTCACCTTCGATGGCGTCGAGATCGATCGGCTCGGCGGGCAGATAGACGTCGACCGATTGCCCCGGATCGAGTCGCACGCCCAGTTGCTGGTCTTTCAGATTCCAGACGCTGGTGAGGGGCAGGTCCAGAATTGATAACGAGAGAGAACCATCGGAAGCAGCGGCGGGCGTAACAAAGTTGTTGGCGATAAACTCGTCGGCCTCCTCGTCATAAGCCCGCTTGAACAACAACGTCCGATCGATCGGCGCAATGATCTGATCGTCTGAAAGGTTCGTAAATCGGACCCAAAGCTTGAGTGCGGGGACGCTGGCGGGCGGAACCGCGTCGGCGTCGCCGCCGAAGTGGTAGAAATCGACGATCCCGGTAT
>JAHBXU010000328.1 GCA_019636315.1 Planctomycetaceae bacterium
CGGTGGTTCCGCGCTCTCTCCGGGTCAGGGGCGACTTTCATGTTCTGAGGCCATGCGCGATTTTTCCCACGCTTGCAGCCGGACCTGCATCTGGCGAACGATTTCCGGATGTTGAGCGGCGACGTCCGTCGTTTCATGCGGGTCGTTCACGAGATCGAACAACAGCGTCGCGTCACCATCGCGGGAAACGACCAATGTATTGTCGTTTCCTTCCTCCGCACCGGCCGGATAGCACACCAGCTTAAAGCGGTTACCGGCAAGGGCTCGCTTCCCGTCGAAGTCGAACGCGATCGGCTCCGATCGCTCATGGATGCGTCCGTCGAAGAGCGGCAGCAGGCTGATGCCGTCCAGCGGGCGGCGATCGGGGAGCGTGAGATCCAGCACGTCCAAAACCGTTGGCAGATAGTCGCTCGTGACGGCCGGGAAATCCGTCGTTCCCGGCGCGATTCGCGCCGGCCACTCGATGAGTCCCGGGACACGAATCCCCCCTTCAAACAGATCCCGCTTGCGGCCGCGAAACGGCCCGGCCGTTCCGGGCGCGTCGCTGCTTCGACCCTCCGGACCATTATCCGAGCAGAACGCGACAAGCGTGTTGTCGGCAATCTCCCCATGGCGTAACGCCGTTCTCAACCGGCCGACCTGCTCGTCCAGCGCGGTGATGCACCCATAGTAGTTTCGCTGATACGAATCGAACTCGGCATAGGGCTGAGTGTGCTGGGGGCCGGCGACGACAGGCAAGTGCGGCGCGTGAAACCATACGATGGCCAGGAATGGCTGCTGCTCGCGGACCGCACGGTCGATGAACGGGATCACCCGGTCCATGATGACCCGCGAGTCATCTCCGTCGAGATTGTCCGTAACGATCTCGCCGCGCTCGTTCCAATAGTGTGTGCCATAGGGCGCCGCATTCGACTTGTCAACCAGAAAGTTCCAGCCGATACCCGGCGCTCGTCCCGCTGGTTTCAGCATCGGATCAAAAGTCGGCACCTTCGATTCCGTGCTGAAGCAGACATCGAATCCGTTTTGCCAGGGGGGCGCATAATGCTCCTGGTGGCGCGGCCCACCGCGATTCGCATCGGGCACGCTGGTCGTCAATGTCCCGAGGTGCCACTTGCCGAAATGTCCCGTGGCATATCCCTGCTGCCGGAGCAGCTCGCCGAGCGTCACTTCATCCGGCAGGATATGGCCGGAATTCGCCGTCAGAATACCGTAACGGGACGGATGCCGACCCGTCATCACGGAACCGCGCGTCGGACTGCAGACGGCCGACGCCGCATAGAACCGGGTGAATCGCAGCGCGTGCCGCGCCATCTCGTCCAGGTGTGGCGTCTGGATCACGTCGTTCCCGTTGAACCCGACATCGCCCCAGCCAAGATCGTCACACATGAGGAAAACGAAGTTCGGCGGCGAAGCCTGGGACGTGAAATTCGTCGGGCCAGGAACACTGAAGCAAAGGCACGCGCCGATCAAGTAATGCCGCAATCGTTCCATGGGGACGACCTCAAACCCGTAAAATTCGCAGGAAAGGGAAGACGGCGAGCCGCGGTGCTGCCACGTATCAAATCTTGTCACGCAGGTCCGATGTCCCTGCGCCTTGTCCGCCCTCCATGTGAGTGCTCCTGACGACGCTCATTGAAGGATGCGGTGGTGCGCCTCTTCCTGGAACCGGCTGGGACAATGTCCTCAGAGCGTCGCCGCCCCTGAGCAGATCCCGGCGATGGCGTTTCTGTGTTGTGTGCGGCACAACCGGCTGCGAGAATACCATCAGGCACAACCCCTGTCTCGCCGGGAACCAGACTGCTTGTTGAGATTAAGGAGCCGCACATTTCCGCCACTGCCGAAGTTGCGTTTCAGACCAGCATCTCGCCGGAGTGCCGCAGCACCTACTCCGTGGATGAGGCGCTCACGCTCTGTCCCGTCAGCCATGATCTGCTCGACGTTTGCTACGAGTGGGACAAGCTGCCGGTTCCCTCGTCGCTCCGCGAATTCGAGTCGCGATGGAACTCGCGGCGACATCCGCTGGATTTCAGCGGCGTGTGGCGGTTCCGGGAGCTGCTGCCCTTCGCTCCTCCAGATCAGATCGTCACCATCGGCGAAGGACAGACCATTCTGCAGCAGTCAGACCATGTCGGCCGCTACGTGGGCATCAACGACGGCTGTCTCTATCTGCAATACGAGGGATTGAACCCGTCCGGCAGCTTTAAGGACAACGGCATGACGGCCGCGTCCACACATGCGCGGATGGTCGGTGCAAAGTATGCCGCCTGTGCGTCCACCGGAAACACCTCGGCCTCATTGGCCATCTACGCGGCCGCGACGGGGCTGTTTCGGGTCATCGTCTTCGTCGGCAGCGGCAAGATCGCTTATGGAAAGCTCTCGCAAGCACTCGATTACGGCGCGAAGACGCTGCAGATCGAAGGAGATTTCGACGACGCGCTTCTGCAGGTGCGCGCTGTGTGCGAACAGGCGGGAATCTATCTGTGCAACAGCGTCAATCCGTTCCGCCTCGAAGGACAGAAATCCATCATGTATCGGGTTCTGGAGGGACTCGACTGGGAGGTCCCCGATTGGATCGTCGTCCCCGGCGGCAACCTCGGCAATTCGTCTGCGTTCGGCAAGGCGTTCATCGAGCTCAAGGAACTCGGCCTGATCGATCGCATCCCCCGTCTGGCGGTGATCAATGCCTCAGGAGCCAACACACTCTTTGAACTCTACCAGCAGCAGGGGCTTCGCTGGAACAACGGCCATCCGGATCAGTCATTGATCGACCGCTACTTTGCCGAGATGGATGCGCGCAACCGCCGCGCCAGAACGCTCGCCAGCGCCATCGAAATCAATCGACCGGTCAACCTGACAAAATGCCTCCGGGCCCTGGACGCCTGCGACGGCGTCGTCCGTGAAGTGTCAGATGAGGAGATTCTCGACGGCAAGGCCCAGGTGGGTGCGGGGGGATTCGGTTGCGAACCGGCCAGCGGAGCGAGTGTCGCCGGCGCCAAACTCCTTCGTCAGCAAGGAATTATCGCTCCCAGCGACCGCGTGGTCTGTATTCTGACAGGGCATCAGCTCAAGGATCCGACAGCCACGGTCGATTATCACGCCGGCCGCCGTTCCGAGCAGAACATGGCGAATGAGACTCGCCGATTTGCCAATCCTCCGGTTGTCGTCGCCAACGAGATCGATCGCATCATGGAGATTATTCGTCAAGTGCGTTAGAATGCCAATCCGCGATACGACTCGCGAATGACACTTGGTCAAAACGCGTGAAGCATTGCACAGCGGGCAGGGAGAGAGGCCAATCGTGAGAGACAGGGAGTTCGCTGTGTAGCTGCGTTATCAGGTGTCTGGGCACGCGACCGTCCTCACGAGGCGTGGAACCATGCTCAGTCCATTCGAAGAACTCGAATTCCTCTCGAACTACCTCCCCGAAGAGGGCGAGACCGTTCTGGTCAGCCGGCGATCGGGAGAACTCGTCTGCGAAAGCTTCGAGCCGCACTCGCTTCGCGAAGGCGTGGCCGATCCGCAACTCTATGGCATGCTCGTCCATGCCAACGAACGGTTGAACGGGCTGGGGTCGATGCCTCTTTGGGCAACAGCCATCGGGTTCTTCTGGGGTTGCGTCGCCTTGGCCTATTCCGGTGTGCTCCGTTGGAATACCTGGTATCTCGTCCCGGGCCTGTTGCTGCTTCTGCTGCCGGGGTCCGTCGCCTGGATTCGACTCCGCCAGCACCGCCGGTTTCAACGCGAGATTCGCCCCATGCTCGAAGGCATTCTTCGCTTTCGCCGTATCGATCCGCACACGCTTCTCGGAGCGGTTCGCCAGCACGAAGAACTGCGCACGCTGCTCGACGAACTCGTCCGCCGCACCGTCCCCCTGTGCGAACGCCCGGTCCATCCGGAAATGAGGATGTAGCGGCTTCAACGACCCCGCCTCTCAGAGCCGCGACCGTGAGCGACCGGTCATAGATGAGGCGGCGCACTTCTCATATCACTTGACCAAGTATGAGCGGCCACTTCCTGACGGGCGTGGCTTGGATTCGACAGACACTCGTATCTCGGTCGGATCAGCGATCGTCTATGGGCGATTGGACATTAATCGTGACTAAGACCTGGGATGCCAAAGATGAGTGACCATCGACACCTCACGCGTCGTGACTTTGTGCGAGCGGCGACCGCCATCGGTTCGGCGGCCGCTTTTGGCGAGCTCCATGCCGGATCGAACCGCGCACAAAGCACCCGTTCCCGCAGCAACAAGGGCCGCATCTACAAGGCGGACAAAGGGGGCGGCATCGGTGCGGACCAGGCCGCGATGGTCGCCAAGCTGGATCACTACAAGAGTCTCGGATTCGACGGCCTCGAAGGGGGTAGTCCCGACATTAAGGACATTGCTGCGCTCCAGGCCGCCATTCGCGAGACAGGCGTCCCCGTCCACGGCGTGGTGCACGGGACGCACTGGAATCAGCGGCTGTCGTCGCCCGATCCGGCGGTTCGCATGCTGGGCCGCGCCGTATTGGAACAGGCGGTCAAGGACGCGCACGCCATCGGCGCATCGTCGGTTCTACTGGTCGTCGGCAAAGTGACCGGACCGGACGAGAATCATGATCACGTCTGGAATCGTTCGATTGTCGAGATTCGCCAGGTGCTGCCGACGGCGTCGCGGCTCGGCATTCACATCCTCATTGAAAACGTCTGGAACGGCTTCTGCGAGAACCCCGACGAGTTCCGCGACTACATCGACGAGATCGACTCCCCCTGGGTGGGGGCTTACTTCGACATCGGCAATGTCCGCAAGTTCGGGTTGCCCGAGGAATGGATTCGCACGCTGGGCCGCCGCATCGTCAAACTCGACGTCAAGGACTGGGGACAGGCCAACGGCTTCTGTCGCCTGGGCGAAGGCGACGTCAACTGGCCCGCCGTCCGCCAGGCCTTGGCCGAGATCCAATTCACCGGCTGGGCCACCCGCGAAGGCCCCGACAACTCACTGGAAGACACGTCGCAGCTGATGGACGAACTGCTTGATCTGTAGCGGATTGTCGGTTTGCGACCGGGCTTCCTTCTTTTAGCCGGTGCTCAGGCATGGCCACGCGCCGCCCTGGCTCTGAGCCAGACGAAGAGGATCATGGCCGCGACCAGCGAATTGATGATCACGATCAACGTCCACCGGAACCGGCCGTCTTCGCGGGCCTCGGGCGCGGATGCGAGTACATCCCGCCCGTCGCTCAGTCGCTTGTATGTTTCCTTTGCTTCTTCACTCCAATGATACATGTCAGCTGCGGGATCCATGTGGAACACCACGTCGGATGTATCGAGCCCCAAGTCCCGTTCAATGATCTGGTTCTCGGTCGCCATATGGATCCGGCCGTCAGGGAAGAGCATGGTTGAGCGCCATGATTGAGGCATCCAACCATGCTCGGTCATGGCTGCTCTGACATCATGTTCGTGAACCAGTACGTCCTGGGAATACGAATTCATGCGGACAATCACGCAGTCGCGATCCATGTCAACTTCGAGGTCGAGATAGTCCTCTTCTGTGCGCCCAAACG
>JAHBXU010000329.1 GCA_019636315.1 Planctomycetaceae bacterium
ACGCCCAGTTCGCTCGCGGCGACTTCGCCCCGCTGCGGGAATGGTTAGGGAGCAACATTCACTCCCGAGGCCAGTTGTATCGGCCCGACCGGCTCCTCGAAAAAGTCACCGGCCAGAAGCTCTCGCATGAGCCGCTCGTCCGACATCTTCGCGGCAAGTTCGGTGCGATCTATGACATCGCGTAAACGGGGAGCGAATGAGGTCCGGCTGGGGGGCCACGCTTCCACCAATCCGTGGTCGATGAGCGTCCGGGGGAGCGGAGAGAAGCCACCAGCACGCGATCCCGTCCCAAGCCGACGGCTCTGCCGTCAGACGATGAAAGCAACGCCTCCGAAGTCCGATGAACGTGATTCAAAAGTCGCATTGCCGTTGTTCGACGGCAGAGCCGTCGGCTTGGGACTTCGTGAATCGCTGCATTCACTCTCGTCATGCGCGCTGCCGCATTCGGTCTGCGGAATGAACAAACTGCGGAGATTCGACATCCGTGCCCAAATCTGCTCCCATCACCTTACCGACGCACATTGGGCCGCATCCCTTCCCATCACTGGTTTGGCGTGCATAATTGAGGCTGATCGGCGCCCTAATTCCACTGGACTCCTGAAACGACGACATGAAACTTCGACTCCCATTCGCGTGCGCGCTGTGCCTGGTTTTTCTGGTCATTGGCAGCCTCGGCCTCGCAGAGGATCCTCTCCCGCGACGTACTGCGCTCGATGACTACATTCAGAAGCCGGACGAGAGCTACTCATGGAAGGTCGTCAGCGAAACGTCCGTCGGCGGAGTGAAGGCCGTTGTGATCGACATGACGTCACAGACCTGGCTGTCCAAAGAGCATGTCGACCGGCCGGTCTGGCAGCACTGGGTCACAATGGCCATTCCGGAGAATGTCACTTCGGACATCGGCTTCCTCTTCATTGGCGGTGGCCGCAACGGCAGCGATCCCCCCGCTGGTCCCGAGGAACGTATCCTGTCGATCGCCAAAGCGACCGGAACGGTCGTCGCCGAACTCAAGCAGGTCCCCAATCAGCCGCTCGTCTTTCATAATGACGGACAGCCGCGCGTCGAGGACGATTTGATCGGCTATTGTTGGGACCAGTTCCTCAAGACGGGCGATCCCACCTGGGCGCCGCGCAATGCGATGGTGAAGAGCGCCGTGCGGGCGATGGACACAATGACTGCCGTGATGGCGTCCGACATCGGTGGAGGGAAGACGGTCGACCGCTTTGTTGTCGCGGGGGGCTCAAAACGAGGCTGGACGACGTGGTTGACCGGTGCACTTGATGAACGGGTCGTCGCCATCGTGCCGATCGTTATCGACGTGCTCAACACGCGGACATCGATGGAGCATCACTTCGCCGCATATGGTTTCTGGGCGCCGGCGATTGGCGATTACGTGACGCACCAGTTGATGCAGCGGATGGAAGAGCCGCGACTCGCTGAACTGTACCGTCTCGTCGATCCGTATTTCTATCGGCACCGACTGACGATGCCCAAGCTCATTCTGAACGCCGCCGGCGATCAATTCTTCCTGCCCGATTCGTCGAAGTTTTACTGGAACGAACTGCGCGGCGAGAAGTACCTCCGCTACGTCCCGAACGGTGATCACGGTCTGAACCGCACCGATGCGATGGAGACCCTGATCGCGTTCTATTCAATGATTCTCAACGATCATGCGCCTCCAGAGTACCTCTGGACCGAAGGAGAGGACGGATCGATTCGCGTCATGACCACCACGACGCCCAAGGAAGTGCGACTCTGGCAGGCGACGAATGAGGAAGCCCGCGATTTCCGGCTGGAGACGCTCGGCCCGAAATACACGAGCACCGTGCTGGAGCCAAACGAGAGCGGCGTGTATGTGGCCAATGTGCCGGATCCGTCGCACGGGTGGACGGCATACTTCGTCGAGTTGACCTATGACGTCGGAGGCCCGTTCCCGCTCAAGGTGACGACCAATATCCGCGTCAAACCCGATACGCTGCCGTTCAAGGGGAAGAGATCCGACCTGCCGACCTCCGTCACGGTCATCGGCATTGCTCCGGACGAGGCCGCGGCTCAGACGGCGATCGCCGAGGCCGAGTCGTTCATCAAGCAACAGGGATTCGCAGCAGGCGAATTGTCATTCCACTGCGACGGCAAGCGTTGCTATTTCAACTGGAAGCCCACTGGCGACCTCGAGACCGGGGCGAAGATCATGGCCGAGTGGATGGCGCGTCGCAAGTTCAACGGGTTCGCCTTCCAGTTGGAGTCGGGCCCTGAAATCACACTGCCCCCGCGATCGGTTGATTGATGCCCGCAGACGTTGCCGACCTCATCGTGGTGGCTGATCACCACGATGAGGTCGGATGTTCGGTGATAGGCCGCGGGAGGATGCGAGGATCCTACTTGTCTTGTGCTGCGGGCAAGCCGAGCACGGCGGTCACGGGGAGGTGATCGGACGGCGTGCGGCCGTCGCGAATGGTGCGGTCGATTTCGGCGGCATCGACCGTCCAGTGGGGCGTGACGGCAATCCAGTCGATGCGGCCGCGCGTCGGGAACGCATTGTCGAAGCCGCTGAACGTTCCTTCCGGTCCGCGCGGCGTCGGATGAGCCACGCGGAATGCGTCGATCAGGAACGGGCTCCCGTCCGCGGCAGCTTCATACAGGGCGGAGTAGGGCCCGCTCCCTTCGCCCGCATTGAAGTCTCCCGTGACGATGACCGCGTCGCCGTGCGTCATCTCGGCGACTTGGCGGCGAATCAGTTTGGCGGCTTCCACGCGGGCCTCCTGGCCCCGGTGATCAAAGTGCGTATTGAAGAACCAGACGACCGGCATGCCGTTCGATTGCCGGTCCCGGAGCTTGAGCCAGGTGACCATTCGCGTGAGTGCGCTGTCCCAACTCTTGCTTCCCGGGACGTCGGGTGTCTCGCTGAGCCAGAAATGCCCGCCGTCCAGCTTCTCAAAGCGGTCCCTGCGGAACAGGACGGCCGTCATCTCCCCCTGTTCCCCCCCGTCGTCGCGGCCCACACCAAAGGCCTCATATCCGGAGAGATGCTCCGCGAGGTAGTCCCTTTGAAAACCGAGCGTTTCCTGCGTTCCCAACAGGTCCGGGGAGAAGGCTGCAATCGTTTCGACCAGGAATTCCTTGCGATGGTCCCAGTGATTCTCCCCATCAGCAGCCGTCCCGTACCGGATATTGTAACTCATGACCCGGACATTCTCCGGCGCCTGGGCGCTCGCGCTGGTTGGTGGAACCAAAAAGGCGATCAGTGCGGACGCAGCAATCCACCGCCGTTTCATAAGACAAACTCCCTGTGTGAACGGGTTCTCGTGAGGCGTTGTGATCGGTGTCTGTTCAGTCATCAATCGTCCCCAGCCATCGGCAGGGGATTCCAATCGGACTCCAGTGTGCAGTCGAATGAACGAGATGGTGCGCGCTTGCATGCGCGGGCGGATTGATCATACTGCGAGATCGTGTCCACAGACATCAAAACCGCGTCCGCCCAGGAGGAATCACTTATGGCAAGCGTCACACTCAAAGGCAACCCCGTCACCCTGGCCGGCAACAGCTTGAGCGCGGGCTCCAAGGCCCCCGCATTCACCGTGCAAGGCGCCGATCTGGCGGACGTCAAGCTGTCCGATTCCACGGGCAAGACCCGAATCATCGCAACCATCCCCTCGCTCGACACACCAGTGTGCCACGCGGAAACCAAGCGGTTCAACGATGAAGCCGCAAAGCTGGAAGGCGTGGAAGTTCTCGTCATCAGCACCGACCTGCCGTTCGGACAGAAGCGGTGGTGCGGCACGGAGGGGGTCGACAAGGTGAAGACTCTCAGCGACCACCGGACGGCCCAGTTTGGCAAGGACTATGGCGTCCTCATTCAGGGGGGACCGCTCGATCGCTGCCTGTGCCGCGCGATCTTCGTCATCGGTCCGGACGATACCGTCAAGCACGTCGAATACGTGAAGGAAATTGCCGAGCATCCCGACTACGACGCGGTGCTGGCGGCCGCCCAGGGGTGATCGCTCAGAGAGCCTCGTGATCTATGGGGCGTGATCAGAAGAGGCCGTCATCATGTCGATGCAGCCGGACTGCAGATTGTCCGGCTGCACCGCAACGTCAGGAAAGCCGTCTCCGGCGAGGGCTGCCGTATCTCGAGAGGCTCATTGCAACGGACGCAAGAATCCGGTCCGTGCGCGATCTGATACGCGGAACCTTTGAGGGGCCAGCGTGCTGCCCCGAACTCAAAGCGGAACCTTCTCCTGGAAGTCGAGCGGCGGGGCGCCCATGATGTGGTAGCCGCTGTCGACGTGCAGGTTCTCACCGGTCACGCCGCTGCCGAGATCGCTCAACAGGAACAGGGCGGCTTTGGCGACTTCTTCCGGCGCGATGTTGCGGCGCAGCGGAGAGAACGATTCGTAGAGCTTGAGCATGCTTTGAAATTCGCCGACGCCGCTCGAACTGATCGTTCGCACGGGGCCCGCACTGATGGCGTTGACGCGGACGCCGTCCTTGCCCAGCTCGCTGGCCAGATAGGTCATCGTGCTTTCCAGGGCGGCTTTGCAGATGCCCATCATGTTGTAGCCGGGAATGACCTTTTCGCCTCCCAGATACGTCAGGCATAACACGCTTCCGCCGGGATTGAGGAGCTCACGAGCGCGGCCCGACATGGCGATCAAACTGTAGGCGCTGATATCCATCGCCAGTTTGAAGCCTTCTCGCGAGACGTGATAGACCGGTCCCGTCAGGTCCGACGGGGGGGCGAATGCAACGCTGTGGACCACGAAGTCGATCTTGCCGAAAGTCTCCGCTGTCGTCCGGTAGACGGAGTCCAGGTCGGCGTCCAAAGTGACGTCGCAGGGAACGACGAATTTGGCCCCGAGTGGATCGACAAGCTTGCGGACTTTGTTTTCATTCTTCGGACGTGCGGGATCCTTGTCCGGCAGATGGGTGAAACCAATCTCGGCTCCCTCAGCGAACAGCTTCTCTGTGATGGCCCAGGCGATGGACCGATCGTTGGCGATTCCGAACACGACCCCCTTTTTTCCCGTCAGCAATCCCATCGCAATCTCCCGAAACCGGTTTCTCAGCAATTCCCAAGGTATGAAGTTTGACTCGTCAAGACGGCCCCGAGTGCTGGTGCGACTTGTGCCGACAAGAGCAATATCGACGATTGTGGGGCCACCTTATCGGACGCTTCGCGCACGTTCAATCTCGCCGCGGTTCGACGTAGGATAAGGGGCGGGGAGCGACGCCTCGCGATGGTTTCCCATCGAGGGCCCCTCGGCGTTCCACAGGCTCAAGCAACATCGCCCGCCAACTCATTCTGCTGCCGCAGTCCGCATTCGCGCGACACACGTTGACGCTTTTCAGCGGGGGAGAGTTGAGCCAATCCAGAAGGCTGCTCCAGAATTGGGGCAAGCTGATCGATCCAGGGCCGGACGATCGTACGGCCCGAACGACACAAACGGACGAACGACTGAAATGCGCACTTCGATTCGGCCGGATGGTCCCGAGGGCCGTCTGTCGTTGACATCGGCCAGCGCAACGGCCTATCGTATGA
>JAHBXU010000033.1 GCA_019636315.1 Planctomycetaceae bacterium
TGAGCGAAGCAGTGCGCGGGATTGCCGGCGACCGGATCAAAGACGCGATTCCGCTCCGCCGCGTGGGGCAGCCGCAGGAGATCGCCTCGGTCGTGGCATTTTTGGCGAGCGACGACGCCAGCTACATGACCGGCCAGGTGCTGCGCGTGGACGGCGGATCACAACTGTTTCCCTGCTGAGTGTTCTGCCGCATGCTCTGATGATTCGTCACCCGGTTACCACCGAACGAAATCATGGCTGAACTGCCTGAAACATTGACGAGCGGCTCGCGACGGCTGACGGCAATCGCTGGCCCTGTCATCTGGTTGGCGGTCGTGTTCTGCCTGTTCTGGGGCGCGGATGAATATCGGGCGCGCGCCGCCGGCCGTCCGGGACGCTTTGCAACTCCCAGTAGTCTGCGGCTGATGGTTCACAACACGTCGCTGGTGGGCGTTGCGGCCCTGGGAGCGACGGTGGTCATTATCGCGGGCGGCATCGATCTCTCGGTAGCCGCGTCCATTGCACTGTCGTCGACGGTCGCCGCATGGCTCTTTCGAGCGGAGTATCCCACCGCCGTCGCGGTCTCCGCCGGCATTCTGACGGGCGTCACGACGGGGCTTCTCAACGGCGCCCTCATCAGCTGGCTGCGCGTCGTGCCGTTCATCATCACGCTGGGGACGATGACGATCTTTCGCGGGATTGGCCGCGAGATCGCCGAAGGCTCACCGATTCGGGCTTTCGGCAAGCTGCCTGGCTGGCTGTTGACGCTTGAACGTCCGACTCCCGATCCTCCCTGGCTGATTGTCTCGGCGGGGGTGTGGCTGATGGCCGTGCTCGCCTGTCTGGTCGCGGGGTTGCTCCATTTGACGGTTTTCGGCCGTCATGTCTATGCCGTTGGTTCGAGTGAGGCGACGGCCCGCCTGTGCGGGATCAGCCTGGTTCGGACCCGAATCGCCGTCTATTCGCTGGCCGGGTTCTTCGCAGGCATCGCCAGCCTGTATAATGTTGCCATGCTGTCGGAGGGAGATCCGAACTCGCTGCCGGGGCGGGAACTGGACATCATTGCCGCAGTTGTCATTGGCGGCGGCAGTCTGAACGGCGGTCGGGGCTCGGTTCTGGGCACGCTCTCCGGAGCGCTCCTGATGCAGATAATCCGTCATGGTTGCCGCTCAGTAGGGGTGCCGACGGCCTATGAGCAGATTATCATTGGAGTGATCGTGATCGTGGCCGTCACGCTCGACCAGCTTCGACAACGGCGGCTCGCCCGCTGACGATTCATCGTTTCACTGCGCCTGCGCCGCATACACGAGCTTACACCAGTCCCACGAAACCAACGTACAATACCATGCGAAAACACTCTTCGTTCGATCGCCGCAACTTTCTCAAGACGTCCGCCGGAGCCGCCCTGTCGGCCGGACTGTGGCGTTCGGGCCTTGCAGCTGCCGAGTCCACTTCCCCGAACGAGAAGTTGAACATCGCCTGTATCGGCACGGCCAATCGGGCGGAGGAAGACATTAAAGGGGTCGCTGGTGAGCACATCGTGGCGCTCTGCGACGTCGACCAGAACTATCTCGACCGGTCGTTGAAACAGTTCCCCGGGGCGCGCACCTACCACGACTTCCGCGAACTGCTGGAACAGGAGGCCGAGAAAATTGACGCGGTGGTGATCGCCACCGCGGACCATGCGCATGCTCCTGCCGCGATTCGGGCCATCCGCAAGGGGTTGCACGTTTATGTCGAAAAGCCGTTGAGTCACACGATCCATGAAGCGCGGCTGATCACCGAGGCCGCCCGCGAGCATGGCGTCGCCACGCAGCTTGGTACACAGGTGCATGCGGAGCCGAATTATCGCCGCGTTGTCGAGGTCATCCGGTCGGGGGCCATCGGCGATGTGCACGAAGCGCACGTCTGGGTCGGCAAGCACTGGGGCGGCGGCGATCGACCCGAAGGCGGGCAGGAGCCGCCGGCCACGCTCAGCTGGGATTTGTGGCTCGGCCCGGCGCCCGAACGGCCATTCTTCGCTGGCCGCTATCATCCGGCTCAGTGGCGGCGCTGGTGGGACTTCGGCACCGGCACGCTGGGCGACATGGCGTGCCACTATATGGATCTGCCGTTCTGGGCTCTCGACCTCAAATACCCGACCCGTTGCAGCACCGAAGGGCCGCCGGTCCATCCCGAGACCTGTCCCATCGGCCTGATCGTTCACCTCGATTTCCCGGAGCGAGACGGCAAGTCGCCGGTCAAGATGACCTGGTACGACGGAAACATGATTCCCAAGGAGATTCACGGACAACGCGTGCCTCCGAACGGCGTGATGTTCGTCGGCAGTGAAGGAATGATGTTTGCCGATTACTCCAACTACCGGCTGTTCCCGTCGGAGAAATTCGCGGGATTCCAGCCGCCCGAGCCGACGATCGCTCCGTCACCCGGCCACCACGCCGAATGGATCGCCGCCTGCAAAGGGGGCGTCCCCGGCCTGTGCAACTTCGACTATTCCGGCCCGCTCACCGAATCCGTCCTGTTGGGCAACGTGGCCTATCGTTGCGAGCAGGAAATCGAATGGGACGCTGCGAACCTGAAAGCCACCAACTGCCCCGAGGCCGACAAGTACATCCGCAAGGAGTACCGCGAAGGCTGGGAAGTGGCATAATACGGGGTGCGAGGACCATTGACACCGCTCGCCGACGAGCGGTGCCGGATCAGTGACCCAAGGTCCGACAATAAACGATCGGGATTCACTCGTCGGCGTCACCCTCCATTCGGGAATTCTGATCGAGTCCGTCGAATGTGTAGACGAACTGGTGGACGTAATCGGTCGCCCGGCAACGGAATGGACGCGGCGGTTCGGCAGGAGGCTCCAGATTACCTTACTTTCCAGTCTGTCCGACGATGATCGATCTGTTCCGATGTATCATGAGGTGATTGAGGGCGCGATGGGAGTCCATTTCCCCGATGGAGTCCCGCCGCGCCTGCATTCGGTGAACGAGGCGCAAATTGACGATCTCGCACGCGATTTCCACCAGCGGCTTGGCTCTGCCACTTTGGAGTCTCTGAACCAGATGCTTCTCGAACTGGGATTCTGAGATGTTGCGCGACGACGAATTGCGAACGGACAAGTACACGCTTGATACAGGCGGACCGTTTACGTTCTGACGCATCTCCCGTCGCAGATTTCGGCGCGCGGCGACGAATTCGACACTCCGGTGATGCGACGTATGGCCAACCTGCGGAAACGATTAGAAGTCTGCGTCCATGCGCTGTCAGAGCGCGAAACGGCGGCGACATCCCCATAGAGTGTCTCAGCGACGGTATCCGCGATGCGGCGGATATCGAGCAGGCTTGCCACGCTCGTTCAATGTCTGGCGAGAATCTGTCCCGACAAGGACCAACAACGCCCTTTGACAGTTCACTCCCCCTGTGTTGTAATGATTCCGGCCGGCATCGGTGGGATGGCGGAAAGAACGGAGTTTCGCGCGAAGCACAGCGGATGGCAAGATCCTGGCGGTTTGCTCCCCACGATGCGGGTCTGATCGGGCGACTCGCGAGGGAACTGGGTTGTTCACCCTTGCTTGCGGTTGTTTTGGCCGCGCGAGGCTACCCTTGTGGCAACGAAGCCCGCGCCTTTCTCAAATCCGACCTCCGCGATCTGCACGAGCCATCCCTGCTGGCCGGCGTCAACGAGGCGGCCGGGCGGATCGTCGACGCCATTCGGGCCGGTCGACGAATCACAATTTACGGCGACTATGACGTCGACGGCGTCACGGCAACCAGCATCCTCTGGCATTGCATCCGACTGGCGGGCGGCTCGGTCGACTACTACATCCCCAGCCGGCTGGAGGAAGGATACGGACTGAACTGCGAGGCGATCCGCACCCTGCACGAGGAAGATCCACAGCGACTGGTGGTGACCGTCGACTGCGGTATCGCCAGTGTGGAAGAAGCCGCGCTGGCCGCCGAACTGGGCCTCGAACTGATTGTCACGGACCACCACAATTTCGCTGCGGAATTGCCTCCCGCGACCGTGCTCGTACATCCCCGACTGCCGGGTGAAGAATACCCCTTCGCGGACCTGTGCGGAGCGGGAGTGGCCTTCAAGCTTGCCTGGGCCATCGGCCAGCAGTTGGGAGACGGTGCAAAAGCGTCTCCGCAAATGCGGGAATTTCTCATTTCGGCGGTTGGTCTGGCGGCGCTCGGAACCGTCGCCGACGTCGTCCCGCTCCACGGCGAAAACCGCATTCTCGTGAGTTACGGGCTCCAGGTTCTGCAACGACCCCAGGGGCCAGGCTTGGAGGCCCTCAAAAAAATTGCCGGTCTGGCCGACAAAGCGAGGCTTTCCGCGGAGGACATCGCATTCGGACTCTCTCCGCGCATCAACGCCGCGGGCAGGCTCGGGCAGGCGCGACTGGCCGTCGAGTTGTTGACCACCGACAGCCCGCAGCGGGCCAACGGGCTTGCCGACTATGTCGATCAACTCAACAAGAGCCGCCAAACGGTCGAACGCCGCATCTTCCGCGAAGCCAGGGAGCTTGTCGAAGAAAACTCAGACTGGCTCGATCGGCCCGCACTGGTGCTTGCCCACCCGGAATGGCATCCGGGAGTGATCGGCATTGTCGCGAGCCGTGTCGCCGAACACTTCGAGCGACCGGCCGTACTGATTGCCATGAATCAGCAGGAGGGCTTGGGGCAAGGATCGGGCCGATCGTTCGCCGACTTCGATCTGCACGCCGGGTTGACCGCCTGTGCCGACCACCTCGTGTCGTTTGGCGGGCACCGCGCCGCGGCAGGACTTCGCGTGAGGCAGGAGCGGATTGACGCGCTTCGTGAGGCGCTGACAGCATTCGCGAGCCAGCAGACCCATTCAACGGCACGGTCCGCCGAGTTGAAAGTTGACGCCGAGATTTCGCTGGCGGACCTCTCCGCGCAGGCCGTGCATGAGCTGGAACGTCTGGGGCCGTTCGGCGCCCGCAATCCACGCCCGACATTCGCCGCCAGCGGCGTTCGCCTCGTCGAGCAGCCCCAGAAAATGGGCGGGGGAGATCGCCATCTCTCCCTGCGCATCCGGCAGTCCGGTCCCGTGTTCCGGGCCGTCGCCTTTGGGAAGGCGGATTGGGCCGACGACATTGCGGCGGTGCAAGGGCCGCTCTCACTCTGCTTTGAAGCCCAGATCAACTCTTTTCGCGGCTATGAACGCGTCGAATTGCGGCTGATTGATTGGCAACCGGAGACAGCGCCTGCCCCAGCAGTCCGGCGCGCCCGCCAGACCTCCGGTTGAACTCCACGGTTTGGTGCCGATCACGAAGGGAGAAACCGGCCGTCGCTCCCGATTCTCCGCATCAAGGCTGCAGTTGAACGGGCGTCAATTTCTGCACAATGATGACGTCCGAACGGAGCCGCTCTTCGTGAATCCGCCGACCCACAACACCCATCGATCGTCCGAGGTAGGCGTCGAGATTGACGCCGCCGTCGGCATGCAGGTACGCCAGAAGTCGTCCGTCCGGTGCGACCAGCACGTGCAGCGGGAGGCCGGGGCGCGGCATGGGAACGCGAGAGATGATGCCGGCGCCATCCAACTGTGTAATGTCCACATCCGCAGGCGCTGTTGGCGGTTGATTGAGAGTGACAGGACCCGGCGGCCCTTGCGGCGGAACATTTCCCTGCGGTGCTCCCGGAATTCCGCCCGCCGACTCCAGGGGTTGAGGCAGCCCTAACTGGACCGCGCTCGACGTCACCGGCATGCTGACCAGACTTCCCCTTTGGAGTGATAACAACTCTGCATCACGCTGGTCGGTGCGGCTCGTAATCGCAACAAAGGCCTCGTACTCCGCCTTGATCGGCCGGCGGGATGCAATGGTCTCGATTCGAGCATCGATCATCCCCGCGATACCGGGCGATGAGGACGATTGCAGGGCCCTGTACGACTGCTCCATGTCGTCGAGCTGCCATTGACCGGGCCCTTGCGCCAGCATGGCCCGAAGTTGATCGTCAAGTTCCGCCAGTTGCCGGCGGGCCTGATCCAGCTGCGCAGCATCGGGGCCCGATTTCACAACCGCGCTCTTGTCGACAGCGCGGTTCAGCTCGCGTTCCAGCAAAGTCGTCTCCCGCTGAACCGGAAATCCCGGCGGTGAACCGGTGTGCTTCGCGACAAAGGAAGGCCCGGCAAAGGGATCTTTAGCCGCTGCCGCTGCATCAAACGGCACCGGCTTTGGTGATGGTTGAGTGGCGATGCTTCCGGCGGCTGACAACGGCTGCACGAAATCACCCTTCACCCATCGATATTCCTGTCGGGGTGGCTGGATCTTGTAGAACTTCATCACCCCCATGTCTGTGGGCTTCGGTTCCTCACCAAGGATGATCACCTCATCATCAGTCGCCAATTGCCGCTGGAAAGATTTGTGCTCACTCGAAAACTCGCTGCCCACCCACACGGGGACACGGGGTGAGGTGCCGTCGGCCTGGGGAGGCGCCTTCACGACGCCGCGGCCGGGGCTCGTGATCTCGACGTATCCGGCGTTGATCCAACTGAAGCTTCCCGGAGGGGGCGAGATCGTGAACCAGCCGCCCGGATCGTGACGATGCACGGTGATCCGCTGGCCCGCGGACAACTTCATCGTCGGATCGTATCGTTCCCCCGGCCCGCTCCGGACAATGACGCCGTCACTCTGCACGACCGCCTCATAGGGAAATTGCGGCGACGGACTGGCGATCGCCGCGGACGTCGCAAAAGCAGCAGCAGCGAGAACGAACTGCGAGGCGCGCATGACTGCGGACTCCCAAATGCGCCGATCCGGATGCAAGATCCGATGACGGCTAAACGACTTGTCATACAGGGGGAAAGTCGTGCCCGGACGACGGCTGAGGAACCGCCGAACCAATCCCAGGGAGGGATCTCAAAGCCAAGGCACGTCAGAGTGGCGGAAGGAATAGCCGATTCTGCCGATTGCCTCAAGATGGGTTTCTGACCGCTTCGCTCATTCTCAATCCGCCTCCCCTGTCTTACCAGGTCATCGGATACAAGACGGACATTCCAACGCAGCGAAATCGCGCGAGGAGAACATCCCCACGATCACTTTGAATTGCAGCGTATGAGGAATGGACGCGGCAACCGAGTCGGAAAGCAACGTTTCCAAGGGAAACACGCCCGGAAGAACCGAGAGATTTCAACCGAAGGATAAGCCGAAGATTGGGCTTGAGGCCGATCTGGAAGTGCCCACCGGATCTGATGCCGAAAATCGCTCAAGCCGCACCGCGACCATGTCTTCTTCCGATACCGCGCTGCCAGACTTGAGCCGGACGACGACCAGTGGTGAGGATCGACGGGGCCGATTCCTCCAATTCTCGAAGTGATTCCCCCCACATTTCGACGTGGAATCGCCTTAGGAACGCCACCGTTCCTCTTGAAACATCTGCAGTAACTCGCGATAATCACACCTCAACAATTGTGACCGTGCGCCCTAAGGTCTTTCACGATCTAGGTTTCGCTCGTGTCACTGAAACCTTCCCCTGTAGCTCAATCGGTAGAGCGAGCGGCTGTTAACCGCTAGGTTCGAGGTTCGAGTCCTCGCGGGGGAGCCTTGATTTTGGGGACGAAATAACGTCCCCATCTGGTTAACGCAAAACGCCGAGTGGAACACCGCTCGGCGTTTTGTCATGCGCGGTCGCACATCCCAAGCCCGTCAAAGACTTTGCGACGATAGCGAGTGGTCGATTCGCCCAGCCGCGAATCTCACTGTTTCGAGATCGAGACACGGACCCCGCAAGCATCCCGCCAGAACTCTCGGTCTCTCTGTTGAACACCCCCCACTTGTTTAACGCCACGTTCTCACACGGGTCACCGCTGCGTGACCACGAACTCGCCGGACAGGTTAACAGGACGATCGTGCTGGCGACGGCCGATCGATATGTGGAAGCCATACATGAAAACACCCCTGATCCGATTGCTCGGACCAGGGGCGTCGATTCAGGTCAGCCGATCACGTTCGTGACCACGCCGGAGCCGACCGTCTTGCCACCTTCGCGGACGGCGAAACGGTCGCCCTGCGTAAGGGCGATTGGGCTGTGCAGCTGAACGCTCAGCTTCACGCCTTCACCCGGCATGACCATGTCGGCGTCGCCGAGGACGGTGATTGCTCCCGTCACGTCTGTCGTGCGGAAGAAGAACTGCGGCGTGTAGCCACTCACGAACGGCGTGTGGCGTCCGCCTTCTTCCTTCTTCAGCACGTACACTTCCGCGTCAAAATTTCGGCGCGGAGCGACCGATCCGACCAGAGCGAGGATCTGTCCGCGCCGCACGTCGTCATGACCTGTCTTGCGGAGCAGGCAGCCGACGTTCTCGCCAGCCCGCGCCACATCGAGCACGGTCTTAAACGACTCGACCTGCGTCACGACGTCCTTTTGTGAAACGTCGTTCAGCCCCACAATCTCAACGGCCGTCCCGGCACGGATCTCTCCCTGCTCGATTTTTCCGGTGACAACCGTTCCTCGACCGGCAATCGAAAAGACACCTTCGATCGGCATCAGGTACGGTTTGTCGGTCAGTCGGACCGGATCAGGAATCGACGTGTCGAGGGCCGCGAGCAACTGCTCGATGCACTCGATCGCCTGCGGATCGGTGGGCGAATCATGCGCCAATTTGGCCGAGCCGCGGATGACCGGTACTTCATCGCCGGGGAACCCGTAACGCGTGAGCAGTTCGCGCAGTTCCATCTCAACGAGGTCGATCAACTCGGGATCGTCTACGATGTCACACTTGTTGAGGAAGACGACAAGGTGCGGCACTCCGACCTGATGCGCAAGCAGGACGTGCTCACGAGTCTGCGGCATCGGTCCATCGGCAGCCGAAACCAGCAGGACTGCGCCATCCATCTGAGCCGCGCCGCTGATCATGTTTTTGATGTAGTCGACATGGCCGGGACAGTCGATATGCGCATACTCGCGAACGTCCGTCTCGTACTTCACGTGCGAGGCCAGGATTGTCACCGTCTTGCTCTTGTCGCGGACGATGCCGCCTTTGGCGATGTCCTGATAGGACTTGTAGGTGGCAACCTGACGCAGACCCGCTCGCACAACGACGCCAACGAGATCACCCAGATCGACTCCTCCAGCACGCACGTGGCCCACGACGCGGCCGGCAACATGACCAAGGTTCCTTGCTGGCAGCGTGTCCCATGTTGGGGCATGGCAGAAGCCGTGTTCATTGGCCGGCGCGCTCGCTTGACCCGGAATGCTCACGTTTGTATACATGTGAACATTGCACAGCACTCAGCGGGCCCGCCGAATGCCGCCTCCCTTCTTTGCTCACTCATTGGAAGGCCGCCCCCCAGACGATTGGGAACCGCTCGAAGACCACCTCCGTGCCGTCGCTCATCTCGCCGCCCGCTTCGCTCAGAAGTTCGACGCTGCCGACTGGGGCCGCCTCGCCGGCTTGTGGCACGGCTTGGGCAAGTACTCCGTCGCTTTTCAGGCCTATCTCCGCACGCAGAACGGCCTTGACGTGCACCTGGAACAACAGAGTCGAGTGGATCACTCGACCGCCGGTGCGCAGCACGCCCATCAGACTGTGTCCCCTTGGGGCAAACTGTTGGCCTATGTGATCGCCGGCCATCACGCAGGGCTTGCCGATTTCTCAGGAGGACAGTCGGGACTGGAACATCGTCTCGATCGTTGCACGATCGAGCGTTGGGACGCCGCGCCGTCGGAGCTGCTACAGATCGGTGCGCTGCTCCAGGCGCCCAAGCTCTCCATTGACCGGCGCGATCCCGACCGGGCGTCGTTCCAACTGGCTCTGTTCACTCGCATGCTGTTTTCGTGCCTGGTCGACGCCGATTTCCTCGCCACGGAGGCGTTCATGAATCCGGAGCAGGCGGCGGAGCGTCCCACTTCGGCCGTCCCGCTGGCGACGCTTCTGGAAGAATTAGAGCGATACCTCGACGACCTCGCTTCCGGGTGTGAGCCGAGCGACGTCAATCAACGGCGCGCGGAAGTGCTGGCCGCCTGCGGCGAACAGGCTGCATCAGCACCGGGCCTGTTTTCACTGACGGTGCCGACCGGCGGAGGAAAGACGCTCGCGTCGCTGGCGTTCGCTCTGCGGCATGCTGTGAAACATGGATTGGATCGCGTGATCTATGCCATTCCCTTTACGAGCATCATCGAGCAAACGGCGGGCACCTTCCTGCGGGCTTTGGGCAATCTTGGCCCCGATGTTGTGC
This sequence comes from Planctomycetaceae bacterium, assembly GCA_019636315.1. Lineage (GTDB taxonomy): Bacteria > Planctomycetota > Planctomycetia > Planctomycetales > Planctomycetaceae > JAHBXU01. The sequence continues at coordinate 10,185 of JAHBXU010000033.1, forward strand.
TCGAACATCACTCCAATCTCGATCCCGAGCGGGAAACAAGGAGATCACGGCTGGCGGCGGAGAACTGGGACGCCCCGCTCATCGTCACCACAAACGTCCAGCTTTTCGAGTCGCTGTTCGCATCGCGGACCTCCCGGTGCCGCAAGCTCCACAACATCGTGCGCAGCGTGATCATTCTGGATGAAGCACAGACGATTCCGGTCGAACTGCTCAAGCCCTGCCTGGCGGTGCTGCGCGAACTGGCGACGGACTATGGTTGCTCCATTGTGCTGTGTACGGCCACGCAGCCCGCAGTCCACCGAGAACAGATCTCGATCGGCCTGGAGGGAATTCGTGAGATCATTCCCGATCCTCCGCAGCTCTCCTGCCAGATGAAGCGTGTGCACGTCCACAACCTCGGGCTGCTCCATGAGGACGAACTGATCGAACGATTGTCGCGTGAGATGTCATTCTTGTGCATCGTGAATACACGTGCGCATGCTGCGAAGCTCTATCGTTCGCTCTGCGAGCGGTCAGGAACCGAGGGGCTGTTCCATCTCAGCACGCTGATGTGCGGAGCGCATCGCAGTGCAGCGATTGCGACCATTCGAGAGCGGCTCCAGCGGAACGAACCGTGCCGCGTCGTCAGCACGCAACTCATCGAGGCGGGCGTCGATGTCGACTTCCCGGTGGTGTACCGGGCGATGACGGGGCTCGACTCAATCGCACAGGCCGCCGGTCGTTGCAATCGTGAAGGTGAGCGGCCTTGCGGCGACGTCTACGTGTTTGATCCGACCGAGGTGAAGCTCCGGGGTTATCTCGGCGCGATTGCTTCAACGGCAAGAGAAGTGATTCCCGACCAGAGCGATCTCCTGGATCCGGCGGCGATCGAGAGATACTTCCAACTGCATTACTGGCGGCAATGCGAAGATCACAAAGGGGACAAAGCCGGCGTGATGGGCTGCTTCCCCACACCTGTCGAGCGGTTTGCCTACAGCTTTCGCACGGCGGCAGAGCGGTTCTGCATGATCGAAGACGCCGCGCACAGCGTGTTCGTGCCGTATGCCGCGGCTGGCGAACGATTCATCGAGGAACTCCGCAAAGCCGGTCCGTCGCGAGGCCTTCTGCGGCGCTTACAGCGATACACCGTCAACCTGTATGAGCACACTTTTATGGATCTGATCTCCGCCGGCGACGTCGAGATCCTGACCGACGGCGGCTACGCGGTCCTCACCAACCTGGACGCCTACGACGAACAATTGGGGCTGCGGATCGACCGGCCGGGATTTCGGGAAGCGGAGTCAAATATCTTCTAAAGAAAGCCGCTCAATGAATAAACCGTCTCCCATCCGCCTTAAGGTCTGGGGCCTGTACGCCTGCTTTACGCGCCCGGAAATGAAAGTCGAGCGCGTGAGTTACGACGTGATCACACCATCCGCAGCGCGGGGCGTCCTCGAAGCGATCTACTGGAAGCCGCAGGTGCGGTGGGTCGTCGAGCGACTGCACGTGCTCAAGCCGATCCGCTTCACCAGCCTCCGACGCAACGAGGTCGCCAGCAAGGCATCCGCAGCCAACGCCAAAAAGGCGATGAACGGCAAGCTCAAGGACCCGCTGGCCCTGTTCATCGAGGACGACCGGCAGCAGCGGGCGGCGACGATCCTTCGCGACGTCGCCTATGTCATCGAGGCCCGCTTTGAACTACTCGATCACGCCGACCCGGTCGAGAAGCACTACAACATCTTCAAACGCCGTGCGGAAAGGGGGCAGTACTTTCACCACCCTTACCTGGGCTGCCGCGAGTTCGTCTGCGACTTCGACTGGATCGACGGCCCCATCCCGGAATCAGAGCTGACCGGTGAGCAGGACTTGGGTTACCTCCTGCACGATATCGAGTTCGCCTCCGCGACCGGCAAATCTTACGACACTGTCAGCAGTCACGACGGCCAGAAGCTCAAGGCGATTCCGCACTTCTTCCGGGCCACGATGCGCAACGGCGTCATCGATGTCCCTCCCCTCCAGCCGAGCCTGACTCCGGAGGTTTCACGATGATCCTGCAAGCGCTCAATTCCTATTACGAACGCCTCAAGAACGACCCGGACGCCGAAGTCGCACCCTATGGTTTCAGCTACCAGGACGTTAGTTTCGAAATTGTACTGGAACTTGACGGTACATTGATTGATGTACGGCCACTGTGGAGTCTTGACAACAAGAACTATGTTCCAACGTCACTGATCGTCCCTGGATACAAATCTCGTTCCGGAAGGACACCGTGCCCCTATTTTCTTCGAGATAATCCGCTTTACATGTTTGGTTGCCCACCAAAGGGCAAGGATGGATCCTGGGCCGCCAAACGATTCGAAGCTTTCCGAACTTATCACATTGATAACGAGTCCGAAATCAATGACGAGCAATACTCAGCAGTATGTGAGTTTCTACGGAATTATCGCCCAGGATCACCACCTTGCGATCCGACACTACTCGGACGACACAATGGCGTGTTCCGCATACGAGGTGCTCAACAACGTGTGCATGATCGCGAGTCTGTGGCCTTTTGGTGGACGAGCCTAGTGAGTTGTAATGACAGCAATGAGGCGGTTTACGGCCAGTGTTTAATAACCGGTGAACTTGCTGCGTTAGCGAAGACACACGACCCGCCGCTGGGCAGTGATATACCACAGGCCGAAAACAGCGCAAAGATCGTATCATTTAACTTTAAGGCCGCAGACTCATTTGGAAAGAATCAATCCTATAATAGTCCCGTTTCCCTCAAAGCGGCATTTCAGTACAGCACGGCACTGAAACGTCTGACGCATCGTGAAAGTAAGCAGCGGATCCAGATTGGTGATGCGACGACCGTGTTCTGGACGGAGCAGCCCAGCCCCGTCGAAACGATGCTCCCCTGGGTCTTTGAGCCGACCAAAGCCGAAGACGACGCCCTCAAGAACAAGCTGCATTCCGTCCTCACTCGCATCGCCAATGGCCAGTACCCCGACGAGTTCGGCGATCGGGAAACGCCGTTCTACGTCCTCGGCCTCTCCCCCAACGCCGCCCGCATCTCCGTCCGCTTCTGGTGGGTCAGCACGCTGGGCAAGCTGATCGAGAATCTGCGGCAGCACTTTGTGGATCTGGCAATCCAAAGTGAACCAAATGTCGACTTCCCGGCCGTCTGGCAATTGCTCAGAGAGACTGTCCGCGACTCCAAAGACCTCCCACCGCAACTAAGTGGTGCTGTCATCACTTCGATACTGACCGGAGCAGCATATCCGAGTGGATTCTTCGTTTCAGCACTTCGTCGAATCCGCGTCGAGCGGCGAGTGAACTCACTTCGGGCAGCGATCCTGAAATCGCACCTGAATCGCAATCACCGAATTGGACGGGGCTCACTTCAAAAGCCGCTCAGTACTGTATTGGAGGAAGATCGTGCAGAAATCGCTTACCAACTTGGGCGCTTGTTTGCAGTTCTGGAAAAGATTGAGCAAGACGGAACGCCTCAGCGAAGTAGCGGCGTCCGAGATCGGCTGTTTGCCAGTGCATCAGCAGCCCCAGTGCTCGTATTTCCACAAGCCATACGGCAGTCGATGCATAATCTGTCAAAGATTGCGTCTCGCCCTGAACTTACGAAGGAGGCTGCTGCTCGAATTCGACGGTACATGGAGTCACACCTTTGGGCAATAACCCATCACATTGATCACTTTCCCGAAAACCTGGACTTGGAAGCACAAGCTTTGTTCATCATTGGATACCACCAGCAGAACCGCTGGCTATGGACATCAGGTGAGAAACGACTTTCCATTTCATAAGGAGGCCACAGCATGAATCATCGTTATGACTTCGTCTACCTATTTGACGTTAAAGATGGCAATCCCAATGGGGACCCCGATGCTGGTAACCTGCCGCGCGTCGACCCAGAAACGAATCACGGTCTC
>JAHBXU010000330.1 GCA_019636315.1 Planctomycetaceae bacterium
GAAGCCATCCGCGACAATCTCACCGGCCGAGAGGTCCGGCTTGAGTCGGATGAGCGTCCCGGCCTGAGGATTTCGGACCGGTGAGTTGGGAAGCGTCACATACTTGGAGGTGATTCCGGCCACATTGCCGGCGATCAGATACCACCAGCCGTCCGGTCCCTGGCGAATGGCGTGAATGTCATGTTCGCCGCCCGCTTTGGCCCGCAGAAACACCTCCGGTTCGCCGTCGGCGCGGTCGTCACCGTCCTGGTCGCGATAGCGGATGAGTCCGGCGTCGCCGGAACAGAGCAGGTCTCGCCCATGAAAGTGCATGCCCTGTGCGCCGGTTCGCGGACCATCGACGAACTGCCTGGCGGCTTCCGCGACGCCGTCGTTGTCGGCATCAATCAGAATCCGCACGTATCCGGCCCCGGAGACCACAATCCGGCCGAACGAGTCCACAGTCAGGCTATAGATATCGTGGGCCAGATCGTCATCGGCATACAATGTCGCCGTGAAGCCGGGCGGAACCTGAAGACCCACCTCGGCTTTCGACGAGGGAAGGTCTCCCAGCAGAATGGCCGTCATGGCCAATCCCATCATGAAACGATGGGCCTCTCGGGGGCCGCACATGCGGAGGGGCTGTCCCGGACACTGGTTCTCAGACACTCGCACGATGGCTCGATTCAGTCGGTGGCTCAACAAAGTGAACAGACGGCCAACAGATTGGTCGAATCTTAAGCGGAAGCGAACCTTAAGGGCAACGCGGCTTGTCTCCGCCCGGACCCGAACGAGGGCTCGCTGAGACCTGGCACGCGTTTCGTGCTAAAATAATCGGCGACGTACATCGTTGTGGTGATGCTCCTGGACGTGTCCGCTCGCTGACCGATAACAAGCCCGGAATTGATTTCACTCCGTGTTGACTCCTTTGACAACGACTTCCCGGCGACTCCTGGATCTGGATCGCGCTCGACTAAGCGGCTGGTGTGAGGAGCAGGGGCAGCCTGCCTACCGCGCGGACCAGATTCGACGTTGGGTGTTTGGTAAGCGGGCCGCCACATTCGACGCGATGCACGACCTGCCGGCGGATCTGCGGTCCCGGCTGCAGACGCAATTTCATCTGTTCGAATCGACCGTCGTCCGGCACCAGACCGCGAGCGATCGCACGGAGAAACTGCTGGTGGAACTGGCCGATGGAGAACATGTCGAATGCGTGTTAATGCGTGAGACTGGTCGCCGCACGGTCTGCATCAGTACGCAGGTCGGTTGCGCCATGGGCTGCGTGTTTTGTGCCAGCGGGCTGAACGGCGTGAAACGCAATCTGGCGACGGGGGAGATTCTCGAACAGGTGCTCCGACTGGACCGTCTGCTCCCGGCCGAACAGCGAATTACGAATGTCGTCGTGATGGGCATTGGAGAGCCGCTGGCCAACCTTTCCGCATTGTTGCCGGCGCTCGATACGTTGAACGAGAAGGGCGGTTTGGGACTGGGCGCGCGGCGGATCACCGTCTCGACGGTCGGGCTGCCCGACGGCATCCGGCGGCTGGCAGTACACGGAAAGGCGTACAACCTGGCCGTGTCCCTGCACGCGCCCGACGACGAACTCCGCAACCGGATTGTGCCGGTCAATGCGCGGATTGGCATTGCAGAGATTCTGTCGGCGGCGGATGACTACTTCGCCGCGACGGGCCGCCGCGTCACTTATGAGTACGTGCTGATTGGCGGATTGAACGACGCCGAAGAGCATGCGAGAACGCTGGGACAATTGCTGCGGAATCGCAACGCCCATGTGAATCTGATCCCCATGAACCCGGTCGCTCCGTTGGAGATCGGCGGCCCCTCCGCGGTGCAAACGGCACTTTTTACGGCAGCGCTGCAGCGCGAGGGAGTGAATGTCACCGTCCGCAAACGCAAAGGGGCCGACATCGATGCAGCCTGCGGTCAGCTGCGATTGCAAACGGAGTCGCAACTGGTTTCCCTCGGCGGATCGTGACGGCATGGAGGCAGTCGCCGCGTCTCGCAATGTGTCGATTTCCTCCGACGTCTTCGATGCGACATGCAGGCGGACTCGACGTTCGACTGGCATTCCCGGCCTTCGTCGTGATGCAAGATGTTCCGTGATTCTTTCACCCGGTTCCTGATTTCATTTCCACATGTCGCTTCATCCGCAGGCAGAAGAGTTTCTCCGGCGACTGTCTGATATGCAGTCACCTCCCTTGCATGAGATGTCGCCAGATCAGGCGCGGCGACTGGTGCTCCCCATCGCGCAGGAACCGGAGCGCGTCGGAGGCGTGATGAGCGACGTCGTTCCGACGGAGGCGGGCGACGTCCCGATCCGTGGCTTCTTTCCGCTGAGAATTGACGATGTCGACACGCAGGCATCCGCCGATCGGTTTCTTCCCATCGTTGTCTACTTTCACGGTGGTGGCTGGGTGCTCGGATCCATCGACTCGCACGAAGCGGTCTGCCGCCGGATGGCGAACGCGGCCCAGTCTCTCGTGATCTCCGTCGACTACCGGTTGGCGCCGGAACACAAATTCCCGGCGGCCGTTGACGACTGCCTCGCGGTCACGCAATGGGCCTTTGAACGCGGAGCGACCTGCGGAGGTGATCCGGCGCGGTTGTTTGTTTGTGGTGATAGTGCCGGCGGAAACCTCGCGGCGGCGGTCTGCCTCCGAGCGCGCGACGAGGCCCGCCCACCTGTGCGCGGCCAGATCCTGATTTATCCGATCACTGACCATGCCTTTGACCGCCCGTCCTATCATGAGAATGCGGTCGGATACCAGCTGACCACCGATTCCATGCGGTGGTTCTGGAATCAGTATCTCGACGCTCCGTCCCAGGGGGCTCACCCGTGGGCGTCACCGATCCAGGCCGTCGACCATACCCGATTGCCGCCGACACTCATGGTGACGGCCGGCTACGACCCGCTTCGCGACGAAGGAATCGACTATGCCGCCCGCCTGTCAGCAGCCGGTGTTCCCGTGACGCACATCCACTATCCGGACATGATTCACGGCTTCTTTCGCCGGCTCGACGCCTTCGACCGGGCCTCGGAACTGGTGCGCGCGATCGCGGACTGGATTTCCACGGCAGACGACGCCTCGCGCTGAGGAATCGTGCGAAGAGCGCGCCGCGCTGGGGGATCGTTGGATGGCATGCGCAAGGCCCACCCTCTCCGCCGCGTTCAGGCGCGGGCTTCTTCCTGCAGGCCGTACTCCTCGATTTTCTTGTGGAGCGTGTTGCGGTTGATGCCGAGCCGTGTGGCCGTTTTTGTCTGCACGCCGTGACATTGACGGAGCACTTGCTGGATCAGCTCCTTTTCGACCAGCGACACGACCCGCGCGTGGGCATCCTCTCCGTCCTCGCTCTCCGCCAGGCCGTGGGTGACGAGTTCGGCACAGATCGACGCCAGGTCGCGCTGAGTCGAGCGTCCCCACCGTATCGGGGACTTGCCCAGGACGTGCGGGGGCAGCAGTTCTTCGGTGATGACGTCATCGGTCGCCAGGACGACGGCCCGTTCGACATAGTTTTCGAGCTCACGCACATTGCCGGGCCAGCTGTACATCTGCAGCATGCGGAGTGCTTTGGCATCGATCCGCGGCACCGCCTTCTCGTTCTCCAGCGCATACTTTCGCAGAAAGAAATCGACCAGCGGGGGGATGTCTTCGAGCCGGTCGCGGAGCGGGGGGAGATAGACCGGAATTACGTTGAGACGGTAGTACAGGTCCTCTCGGAATTCTCCCTGGTCGACGAGTTCGGCGAGGTCGCGGTTGGTCGCCGCAACAATGCGGCAATCGACGCTGATGGTTTTGGTGTCGCCGACCCGCTCAAACTCATGCTCCTGGAGGACACGGAGGAGTTTGACCTGCAGTGTGTAGCTGACCGAATTGATCTCATCGAGAAACACGGTGCCGCCGTGCGCGGCTTCAAATCGGCCGGTGCGATTATCGACGGCGCTGGTGAACGCCCCTTTCACATGACCGAACAGTTCGCTCTCCAGCAGGCTCTCGCTCAGGGCGCCGCAATTCACCCGGATAAATGGTCCGGTCGACCTCCGGCTCAACTCATGCACGGCCCGTGCAATGAGCTCCTTCCCCGTCCCGGTTTCACCCAGCAACAGGACGGTGGCACGGCTGTCTGCCGCGCGCCGCGTCAGTTGATACACCTCCCGCATGGGGAGGCAGTCGCCGATCATCCCCTTCAGTACGGGAGAATCCAGTGGAGCGGTCGCCACGGTCACGATCTCTAAGAGCGAATGGAAAGCACACAACCGGGGCACGTTCGCCCTTGTTGTGCCCATTGTATGGGCATTGGCGATCCGTTTTCAAGCGTTCCCGTGCGACCGACGGCTGCTTTTGGCATATGTGGACAGCATGTCGGCCATTGCTGTGCTTCAAGAGAGAACAGCAGTGCGCCATGCGAGGGCATGGGTGCTTAGTCAGCAGGTGACTTTGAATGAGGGGTGCTGTCGCGAGAAACGCCCTGTTTCTCGCGAAATTCCGAGCATTGCTGAGCGGGTTGCGTGCACGATTCGCAGAGGGGATTTCCCCGCGTGTCTTTCAGTCCTTCAAGCCCCCCGCAGGATCCCTTGAGGCGACGGTTCGAAAGAATCACGCCAATGGCCATTCCGACAACGGCAATTCCGAAGACAGCAGCCGCCAGCAGGAACACGATCCATGTTCCCCCGGCGGTTTCCAGAACGTGCTGGAAATCGTGCGAAAGCTCGTGCGCTGCGGGAAACCCGCTGGTCGTGCGCTCTTCGAGTCGGTCTCCTGTCCAGACCAGGAAGAGTGCCTCGACCTGGTTCGATTCCGCGAGGGAGAGACCTTCGTCGGGGCCGAGCACCATCAATGCCGTCGCCCAGGCGTCCGCCGTCATGCAGTCGGCGGCGATCACGGAAACGGACGCGAGGTCGTGTGACGCCGGTCTCCCCGTGCGAGGATCAATGGTGTGAGAAATCCGCTGGCCGTCGACTTCCACAAAGTTGCGATAGTTTCCCGACGTCGCCAGCGCGGCATCCCGAAGAGGAACAATCGAATGCACCACGCGGCGATCGGCCATCGGGGCTTCGATGCCAATGCTCCATGGGGCGCCGTTTTCTTTTGTCCCGCGCGTGCGCATTTCGCCGCCGATTTCAACCATGTACCCGCCGGGAGACAACGTGTCCAGCAGATCGGCGACTCGGTCGACCGCGTCTCCTTTGGCGATGGCATTGAGGTCCAGGTGCAGATCAGGGTCGAGCTTCTTCAAGGCGGGCGGCGAGAGCCTGACTTCAAGCAGCTCCGTCCCGACATGCCGGCGGGCTTCGGCGAGCTCGGCATCCGTCGGGATTTGCCGCCTTTCGACATCGGGGCCGAAGTTCCAGAGCCGCACGAGTGGAGAGACCGTCGGATCGAATGCACCCTGCGTCGCGCGACTGATCTCGATGGCTGCCGCGACGACGCGTGCCGTTTCCGGGGAAACGGCCATCCATTCGAGGCTTTTCGACTGGTTGAACTGTGTCAACTCCGAGTCGTTGCGCCACAGCGACATCTGCTTGT
>JAHBXU010000331.1 GCA_019636315.1 Planctomycetaceae bacterium
CCCTCGCCCGCGTCACCGCAAGTGCGTATGGGTACGACCGGGCCGATGAACACGGCTTCCGCGCCCCCGGATATGATCAAGCCTGTCAGTTGCTGGGTGTCCAGGCTTAAACAAGACCCGCATCGGCAGCTGACTCGGTTGCGACGAAACTTGAGAGAGCGGCGGCATGCTGGTGGGGCAGGTGCCGTACAGGGGAGACGGAACGTCTCCATCGCGACCCCGGTCGTTTCAGTCAGGCATCCTCGCGAGGTTCGTTGCTGACGTTTCGCGCGGAATTGAGGGGCGGCTTGAAATGGAAGTCGTACGCCGGGCGGCGTTGGCGAAATACTCACGCCGACTCAGGGCAGCCGCCCCATGACGGCGTCTTCGCGGTTCCGGTAGTTGGGGAATCGCGAAGCCAGACCCATCAAATGGATCGTTTCAAACGAGAAGGCGGTGATGCCGCACAATCGAAACGTTCCGCGGGCGAGTTCGGCCCGTTTGTGCAACAGGACAAACTGGCCGACGAGATAACTGGTCAGTCGCACCTCTTCGTCCAGTTCGAAGACGAGCCGACGGAGTTGATGTTCTTCGGCGATCGACCACACGGATTGAGCGAGCGACGGCTCCGGGCTTGCCTCAGCACCATTGCGGCTCAGCCGGCAGAAGAGCCACTCCGGGCTGAGATCAAAGGTGAGCCGCCATCCTGTTCCCACATCCACGGTCACGGCCAGTCTCCGAAGTGTTCCTGGTGTCCGCCCGCCCAAGCTCTTCTATCAGACCTCGGTGCGCGGGGATTCGCAAGGTTCGAGTGACTGGTTTCACCACACACCAGAAACACGCGATATGCGGCTTGCACAGCACGGCCGCCGCATTAGAACGTGGGAGACGGGTCCCAGGCGTTGAGTGATTCGACGCGGTACATCGGCTTGCCGGAGGCGTCTTTTTCGGAGGGGTCGAGTCGCCCGGAAATCAGGTAGGCCCGATTGGGTTCCAGCTCAGACAGTCTCGAGTCGGGGACGAGCGTCAGCCAGCCATGATAGCGGTCCGCCTCGGTCGGCGTGATGCTGTAGATCAGGCTCCAGTTTCCGGTCGTCGGATTGTAGCGTGCCTGCCCTCGAATCCAGCGATAGCTGTCGGCATCGTATGCATAAGGTGCGGGACCTCCCGGGACGAAGGTCACGCCTGCATCCGATGTCGGCGCCGGTTCGCGCGGCAGGCTCGGCAACGGTTCAAAGAACTCGGCGTTTTCCAATGGAATCTTGGCCACGTTGGCCGTCGATGCGCCCACCCCTTCCAGTGAGCCGTGCTCGTTAAGATTGAATTCGTTGGCAACGGGCGGTGTTTTCGAGGGCTCGAACTTCACTTCGCCCGCGTCAAATGGCTTGGGAACGCCGCCGCTACCGCCGCTGCCATCGTAGGGTGTGGGCGAGTAGTTATTGTTGTTGAAGTACGGCGCGTCGGACTGGGAACCATTCGGAACATAAGTCGGACTGCCCGACGGCAATGGCTGATAGTACTGATTGCCGGGCGTCGGCGTGCTATAGGAGCCGCCCGGCATTGGAGTATAGGAGTTGCCGGGCGTTAATGTCTGTACCGGCGCCTGAGGGTATCCGTACTGCATTCCATAGGGAGACGGGCTGTAGCATCCGGCACAGGCCAGTCCAAGCAGCCCGATGGACGCAATGGTAGCGGGGTGCGCCAATCGCATGGGTTGGGTCCTTTGGCAGTCTCGAAGCGCATCGGTCAATCAGAGTGCGGGAATGATTGAACCGGTGGCGGATGGTGTGCAGCAAACGGCGAGTTGCGGGATGCCGTTCGCTTCACGCGGAGGAACATCGTCCGCCGCCGCGCCGGGAATCGGCTCGACCGCGAACGCTGCATCGCTCAGAACGAAACGATAGGGGCGGGATTCTACAGATCGCTCGTTCTGTGTCCAGACGGATTTTCCGGGCCGGAACAGACCATTCCGGTCCCATCAACTCGTCGGTCACGGGCCGATTCGCTTGAGTTGAGAACTCGAAAGCCTCACCGACTCGTCGTCTCGACCTTCTGCAGGAAGGAGTAGAGCACGATATTGACCGCAATCCGGGTGGCGTCCTCCGTCGTGTAGCCGGCACACGCGGACGTTGCTTGGCGCTCCAGAGCGCAGCTCAAATCGTACTTGCTGTAAATCACGGCAAGTCGTCCGTTGACGGTGAGTCCCTCCAGAACCGGTTCGCCGATGGAAAGTTCGGTGTCGAGAACCGACCCGCGTCGTTCGTCGCGCGGCAGCCGGCGCTCGACCTGTCGAATGTCGTTCCCCCAGTCGGAGTAGAACAGCTCATGTGAGATGGGAATGCGTTCGAGCGGTTGGCCGAACGTCTGCTCGATCATCAACCGAAACGCGGTATCGAATGCTTCGGCTCCGCAGCAGGCATCGGCAAACAGTAAGCCGCCGTTCTCCAGGTGCCGCTTCAGTTGTTCTCTCTCTGCCGCCGAGAATGTGAAGTTCTGCCGACCGTGCATGTAGAGCAGCGGAAAGTCAAACAGATCCGGATCGGTTGTCGGCAGATTGGCGATGCGGGAGGCGGGCCGCAGCCCGACTTTCTTCTCGAGTGCGTCAAGCAGATGCCGCGCGGAGTTGCGGGCCGTATCCCAACCGCCGGTGTGCCGGATACGGGCCAGTCGTATGGTTCCGCGGCTGGACTCGTCGCTGGGGGACTCGGCGAGCAGGGCTTCCGGGCCGTCGAGCTTGTCGTGGACTTCGCGGTTGGTTGCATAGGCGACGATATTCGTTCCGAGCTTCATCGACCGGCCGATGGCGCCCTTGAGGTCGGCCGATCGCCCGGGGGGATCGAAGGACGACCAGTGCTCCCAGCGGCAGGCATGGTCAAATGGTGCATAGATGATGGCGGTTCGGCAGCCAAAGTCCACGCCCCATAACTCGGGTGGGCTTTCATCGATCAGGAACTCGGTCCGATACACGTCGTGTGTATCCGGCAGTTTGCGAAGTCGGAATTCCCCGGTAGGGAACATCCGCTTGATCAGTTCGCGAAAACCGGCGTCAAAACCGCCGTCTTCGCAGTTCTGGATCGCCAGCAGAAAGCCCCCTTGGGCGATGTACTCCCGAAGCAGTTCCACCTGCTTTCCTTGGATGCTGTCCGGCGCACCCGCGCCACTGAGGAGTTGCACCGGCGCCTGGAGCAGGGCCTGGACTCCTTCTTCCTGAATGGCTTTGTCGAAGTCGACGACCTGCCAGGTTAGTAGTGACGGCCAGCGGTCGCGTCCCGAGATGTAGTCGACCAGGTTCCGGACGTCGTTCGGATGACGGTTCCAATCGTCACCGATCGGTTCGCCCGTGGCGGGATTGCGGGGGCCGAACTTCAGCTTGTTGACGAGAACGGGAGCCAGGCCCTTCGAGAGAAACAGCAGTGCGAAACTGGTGCTGACATTGTCATCCTGATCGCCGGTGACCTTGTCTTCTCTCCAGGCGCCGGTGGCTGCGACCTGCGATTCGACGAGAAAGCGGGCCCCCTCGCGATACCAGTCGTGGTCTCCGAAGAAGCGGCGGCCCGACAGGCGTCCGGCCCGTTCGAGGCCATAGAGATAATACAGCAACCAGTTTCCGCCTCCGGGATTGTCGCGGACGCTGAAGCGGTTGCCCAACCAGCGGACGCCGGCATCAATGGCCGCCTGGACTTCGTCCTTCTCAGCGGCGCCGCAACAGTTGAGCGTGCCGTCCGGCGGATCCTCCTGGAGGAAGGAATCGATAATGGCCAGCGACCCAATGCCGGCCACCGTCATGCTGCCGGTCGAATTCCCGCGCCCCACGTTATAGGTCCAGCCGGCGCCGGCGACCGACTCGCGGCTGCCCCCTTGTTCTCTGAGCCAGTGATCCCGGGCCTTGCGCCACGTCCCCCGGTCAACCTGATACCCCGCCACAAATGCGGCCTCGCGCAATCCCAGGAGCGCATATTGCGTGCAACTGTTATCCCAACTGGAGTCGCTCCCGTAGTAGTGCCATCCGCCGGAGTTTCTCTGATTGGACTCCAGGATCTCCGCCAATCGAAAAATCAGGCCGGCATCGCGTTTGCCGTCACGAACCGCGGCGAGTGCCATGATCATCAGCGAGATGTCATAGGTGTTGTCCGGGATGGGAGATTTGCGAAGGTACTTGAGACCGTTTTCGATCGTGGGATGCCGCGCATCCAGTCCTGAGTTTGACAGGGCCAGCAGGACGATGGCGTTTCTGCCGACGCGTCCTTTAGACCAGGATCCGTCCGGAAGCTGCTGCTGGATGAGGTAGTTTTGAGCACGTTCGATGGCTCGTTTTACGCTGGTGCGGAGATCGGCGTCATTGGCGGTCGCGGGGGACATCCCGCCCGCCACTCCAATCCAGACGACCAGTGCACCAGCCGTGACACGGCCACTCATCACGTCCTCCCTCAGATTGCTCGCGGGTTTCGCGTCGGTCAAATCGGACGCACCCGAGCGGCACGGTCCGGATTGCGTCTGCGTCCTGTCTATAAATTATCGGTCCCCTGGCGCGTGCTTGGCAAGGCGCGAGTGTTCGATCCATCGCGTCGGGCGCTGGCCCGTTGCGGTTGCGTCCGTGGGGTCCAATCTGCGTCTGCCTCATGTTGGTTGCCGCCGGACAATTTCATGCCGCGGTGTTGCCGAAAGTCAACATTCTTGGCGCGTCGTGTGAGGTTCGTTCGAGATGCGGAAAATTCTGCCGCAGAGGAGGGATTTGCGACCTAGGCTTGAGATGTGAAATCGTCCCGCGCGAGATCCGCCGCAGAGGGCGCAATCGGCATGGGCCGATGGTCCCTCAACTCGCTGATGTTTGCGCGACGAATGTCGTGCCCCAGTCAACGGGTGAGGGCGATGCCGCCCGCCACGTTTGCCTCGGGGGCGCCACAGGGGTTGATCGCCAATGACTGGCGGGGGAACGTCCATGAAGCGTCGAGTGAACCTGATTGCCAAGCCGTACCGCCGCGGTGCAACGACGGTGGAAATGGCGGTCATTCTGCCGGTGTTCGGAATCTTCATGGCCGGCCTGATGGAGACGGGCCACGCCTACATGGTGATGCAGGTTCTCAATTCGGCGGCCAAACAGGCCGCTCGCGTTGGTGCGGTCGAGGGCAAGACAAGTGCCGACGTCCGGACGAAAGCCAATCAGATCTTCACCGCCGCCTTCGATCCCGTCCAGGCCACGGTCTATGTCAAAGACGGCGCGTCGTTCGATATCGCGTCATTCAACCCGTCGGGCGTCAGCTACGGTGGACTTCCAGATATTGAAGTGGCCGATGCCGAGCCACGACAACTGTTTATCGTGCGCATCGAAGTTCCCTACAACGACGTCGCCATCCTGCCGCCGTTCTGGGTCAAGAACGTCACGCTCTCCGGCATGGCGGTCATGCGTCACGAATGAGGCGTTAGACACTCCTGTTCCCATTGAGTTGCACCATGCGTCACTGGAATCATCGTCCGTCCGCGAGCCGGAATCAGCACCGTCGAGGCGCTGCGGTTGTC
>JAHBXU010000332.1 GCA_019636315.1 Planctomycetaceae bacterium
CGTCCCTGGTGCCGCCATGATCGTTGACATTCACAGCCATACGTGGCGCTATCCGGAACACTTCAGTGCGGACTTTCGGGCGCAGGCCCGCCGTGCCCGCGCCGGCGCGGAGGTCGACCTGAGCGTCGCCTATGATGAGTATGCCGCGACCGCAACGCAGGCCGACCGCACGATCGTTTTCGGCGGTAAAGCGAAGCTCAGCGGCTTGTGGGTCGACGACCAGTATGTTGCGGATTACGTTGCCGCAAATCCCGACAAGCTCATCGGGTTCCTCGCACTCGATCCGACTCAAGACGGCTGGGAACACGAACTACGCGAGGGACACGAGAGTCTCGGCCTGCGCGGCATCAAACTCATGCCGATGTACGCCGGCTTTCAACCGGACGACCCGCGTCTCGATCCACTCTGGACGTACGCAGAACAGCAGGCGCTCCCCGTGTTATTGCATACCGGAACGACATTTGTCTCGCAGGCGCCGCTCGACTGCACACTGCCGCGGCACGTGGACCGCGTCGCCATTCGGTTTCCCGAAGTCCGGATCATCATGGCGCATCTTGGACATCCTTATGAAGGAGAATGCGTCGCCGTGATCCGCAAGCATCCGCACGTCTACGCCGACGTCAGTGCACTCCATTACCGGCCGTTTCAACTGTATCACAGCCTGATGCTGGTGCAGGAATATGGCGTGTGGCACAAGTTGCTCTTCGGCAGCGATTACCCCTTCACGACTGTTGATGCATCGATTGCGGGCCTGCGGGCACTCAACAGCCAGCTTGATGGAACGTCACTCCCCCGGCTGGACGTGAACGCCATTGAATGCCTCATCCATCGCGACAGTCTGCAATTGCTGGGACTGGAGCCGCACCGCGACACGCTGCGGATCTCTTGAATGAAGCCTCTCCAGGCATTGTGGAGAAACGTCGTCGGAACGAGCCCCAAGCCGAGTGCTGTGCCGGCACTCGACGGGCAACGGCCTGCCGCGGCAACAGCAAAATGAGAGGCGAGCGCGTTATTTCGTCGTGGCGCGGCTTTTCAGGACCGGGACGAGGTATTGCAGCGTCTCCATGAGCACCTCAGCGACGAGACCGGTCGATTCCACATTCCCGATAATCTCATTGGGATAGAAGTCCAGAACCGGCGCCGTTTCCTTACGGTAGACGTCGAACCGTCGGCGCGTGACTTCTTCACTCAGATCATCCGGACGATCTTCGAGCATGGCCCGCCGGCGAATGCGCTCGATCATTGCTCGTTCGTCATTGCAGACGAGGTGGACGATGGCTTTCACGTCCACGTGCTCTCCGAGGATCTCGCACTGCCCGCGCGTCCGAGGGATCCCATCGAGCAGCAGCAGATGTTTCCGCGGAATATATCGACCGATCGATCGTTGTGCGTCGAGCCAGGCGCGCCAGATGCGGATCGTGACGTCGTCGGGGACGAGTTCGCCGCGCGAACTATAATCGCGAACGAGTTGCCCGTCCTCCGAATCCTGATCCATGCTGCGGAAAATGACGCCGCTGGAGCAGTGGAAGAAGCCGGGAATGCGGGCGAGAATCTCGCCCTGAGTTCCCTTCCCGGCGCCGGGAACACCGAAAATCAATGCCGCAGGAAAACGTTCACCTGCCATCGGTTCATCATCCTCTGGGGCGTACGCCCAACGGGCGACGGAGACGCCGGTCCGTCGGCCCGCTCAGGTGATGCATCCGGTGCGTCCGGGGGCAATACTGCAAATTCGACGCCGGCAAGCGAAGTTCAGCGAGACAGGAATGCGACGACTTGTCCCACATCCACGGGCAAACTGACATCGTCATAACCGGGCAATGACGTGACGATGGCCTTGAGGTCATCGTTGTCCAGCGAGATCCAATGGCAATTCGTATTGGATGCCGACCCCACGATATCCTGATAGATCCGCTTCAGGTTGGGGCGATTACGGACGGTGATCACGTCTCCCGAGCGCACAAGAATTGACGGCTTGGTCACCGTGCGACCGTTTAACTGGAAGTGAGCGTGCACAATTCCCTGCCGCGCCTGCGGCCGAGTCATCGCCAATCCGGCTCGCCGGACGACGTTATCGAGCCGACGCTCGCACAGGGTCAACAGGTTTTCACCCGTGTTCCCCTTCATGCGACGGGCCTTGTCGAAGTACTTGCGCAGATGCTGCTCACGCAGCCCGTAATAGAACTTGATCTTCTGCTTTTCGTTCAGGGCCAGACCGTAGTTCGTCGCCTTGCGACGCCGCTGGGCCATTCCCGGCGGATACTCCTTGCGCTCGGATGCCCGGATGGCTCCTGCACTCTCGAAGACCATGAATCCCAGCCGCCGATTCACTCGCGCTTTTGGTCCGGTATACCGCCCCATATAGATCTGACGCCTTCCTCGACCGTGAATGCCTGTGTTCCGACAAAATCAACATTACCGCCTCGCAGCCCGATCGTGCGAGCGGCCGAATACTCTGAGACTCTTGAGCAAAAAGGCAGTTATGGCAACTGATCCCCGCGCCGTCAAGCGTCGCGCCTGCGAATCTTCCCCCAGATCGCCGGGCAGCGAATCGTGACGGGGATCTGGAATGGCTCCATCCGTTCACAAAATGAAGCTCCGATGGCTGGGAGCACTCGACGTCAATACGAGCGTCATCCGGCGAGACCTCTGACTGACGTCAGCCGGGCCAGGTCCAATTGGCTGTGACGCAAGCGTCGATCTGCGGGGACCGGACGGGAATTCCGCCAACAAGAGGCTGAAGTTCAGTGGTCCATTTCCGCAAGAGCAATCAATAGCAGTGGTTATGGCACTGGCATTCGCAGGATGGCGGTCACCATTCTGCCATCATCCGGAAAAGGCCTGTGATGCCCAGCCGTTCAGGTGAGATCGGACTCGGCACAATCCACTGCTCGAATCGAGGGCATCTCCCTGCGCCGTCCAATCGTCAGCAGTCTCCGTACGGCCGGACTGAGGAACAATGAGCCTGTCGAACGTCGCACTCAGAAGCCGTGCGATTCCAGCTGTTCGCGACTCTTGGACCACATGCCGCCGGCGGCACCCCCAAACGATTGAAGCGTGGCAATCATCACACCAATGATGAGCGCCAGCATGACCGCATACTCCACCGCAGTGGCGGCCTCGTCGTTCTTCAAGAACTGGCAAATGGTGTTCATGATCAAAGCTCCCGCAGTGTTTGGCCCGCAGACCGCAGTCAATGAGATGTGGTGCTGTTCAGACGACCGTGAGAAAACGTACGTTCCCCGCGGAAATTTCCAAATCAGATCTGCCCGAAGTTCGGCCCGGAATGGAAAGTTCGTCCGAAAATGACGGTCCGTTGCCATTCGTCAACGTGCCGACGGGGTATCCGGCTGAATCTCCAGGCCGCCAAAGCCGGCAGACTCCCACGCGTTCCGGCCGGAATCGTCCTGTGTGGCGACGAACCCTTCCGCTCCGGGGATTGTGCGGACGAGTTTCAGCCCCTCTTCGGGTCCCATCACGCTCACCGCTGATGCCAGCGCATCCGCCGTGATCCCGTCGCCGGCAACGATTGTGACGCTGCTGCGGGTGGTCAATCCAGCGCCGGTCCGTGGATCCATAATGTGCGAATACCGGATGCCGCCAATTTCGACATATTGCGATGCGTCGCCCGACGTCGCGATAGCCGCATTCCGAAGCGACAGAAATCGCTGCGGAGCACCGTCGGGCGCCTCCAATGGTGCGACGCCAATTGTCCATCCAGCGGCGCCCGGCGGTGGTTCGCCGGCAACGACGTCTCCTCCGGCGTCGATTAACGCCCGTTCGATGCCGTGCTCGCGCAGGACGCGGAGGGCCTCGTCGGCCGCATAACCCTTCGCAATTCCTCCCAGATCGAGCTGCATGTCCGCTATTGCGAACGTCACCGTCCGCGCGTCCGAATCAAGCGTGATCATGTCGTGGCCGACGCGACGGCGAGCGGCTTCGAGTTCCGGCTTCTCCGGAAGCGTTTTGGTGCGCCGCGACTTGCGCCACAGGTCCATCAGCGGTCCCACCGTCACGTCGAACGCGCCGTTGGACTGCTGGGAGACACGCGCGGCGTGCGTCAGGACGTCCATCAGTTCCTGGCTGACGACAATCGGCTCGCCTGGGACGGCATCGCGGCAGACGCGAGACAGTTCACTGTCGGGATCATAATGGCTCATTAAGCGGTCGATCTGCTTGATCCGGGCATACGCGGCCTGCGTCGCCAGATTTGCGGTCGGTTCGTCACCCGCGTATACTGCAATATGAACCGGAACCGCCATGCGGATCTGCAGAAATTCGTACCGTTGAAGCGGGCTTGGAGCCGCGTCGTCGGTCGGTGGAGCAGCTGCTGCGCGAAATGCAGCGATCCACAATCCGACGAGTATGAGACTCACTCGTCTCTGCATCACCGGTTCACCCTCCCCCCGCACGAGTCTCACCACCGTTCACCTCAATCCTCTTAGCGTACGCGGTTGGCCGATCATGTCACAACGGTATCTCAGTTTGCTGCTGTCATTCTTCGCGTGTCTTGCGGTTGGTTCATCGCTCTCCGGAGCAGACCCCGACCCCAAGGATCCCTTCCTGCGCGACCCCGACAGTGTTGCGACGACGGAAGCGGAGATGAAACCCTACAAGCAGAGACTCCGTCACACGGAGATCACATTTGACATGCTGCCCATTCCGGGCGGCACGTATCTCATGGGGAGCCCCCCCGAGGAACCCGGCCGCAACGAGGACGAAGGACCGCAGCACCTCGTGAAAGTCGATCCTTTCTGGATGGGGAAATGCGAGGTGACCTGGGACGAGTACGACACCTATCGCACGAATCTGGACGTTCAACGCCGCAGCCTCCTGGGCCGCAAGCCGGACGACGTTGATCGGCGAGCCGACGCCATCACGCGACCGACGACTGAGTATACCGACATGACGTTCGGCAGCGGCCATGACGGTTACCCCGCTATCTGCATGACGGAACTCGGCGCCAAGATGTACTGCGCCTGGCTGACGGAAAAGACGGGACAGTATTACCGTCTCCCCACTGAAGCCGAATGGGAGTACGCCTGCCGGGCCGGAACCACCACCGCCTACTCGTTCGGAGACGACCCGGCCGACCTCGACGAGTATGCATGGCACTTTGGCAACGTGGGTGACGATCGAGAGGTGAACTATCAGAAGGTCGGCTTGAAGAAGCCCAATCCGTGGGGTCTGCACGACATGCACGGCAATGTGAGTGAATGGACGCTCGACCAGTACGTGCCGAACTTCTACGAGCAATTTGCCGGCAAGACGACGCTGAACCCTTGGATCGTGCCGACGAAGCTTTATCCTATGGCAGTCCGGGGCGGAAGTTGGGATGATGATCCCGAGGCTCTGCGCAGCGCCGCCCGCCGCGGCTCGAGCAGGGACTGGAAGCAGCAGGACCCGCAATTGCCGCAGAGCATCTGGTACTTTACGGACGCGCTCTTTCAGGGCTTCCGCGTGGTGCGTCCGCTGGAGGAGCCCTC